>JBKBRL010000202.1:0-2239 GCA_046292115.1 Caldimicrobium sp. | reverse complement strand
ATAGGAAACATAAAGTTGGTTGGTATACCATATGGGACCATGGGCACCAATAACGCCAGTCCAGGCTAAAATAAAGAGCCATAGATAATGTTTATTAGTAAAGAGATCTTTTATGGGTGAGCTGGTAACTCGCCTAATTCTCTTTAGCGTTGTGAAAACTGGGGTTTCCTTATAGAGTGTGTGAATAATTAAGGCTACAATAAAAACAGCTGAACCAGCAATAATAAAACACCATCTCCAACCATAGAGATTAAAAGCTTCAACACCAAAATAATTTTGGACAATAGAAACAATATTTCCTGCGATAGCCATACCTGTTGCAGCAGTAGTGAAGAGAAATCCTGTAATCAAGCCTCTTCTATGGTCGGGAGTGAATTCACCTAAATAGGTGATGGCTGCTCCAAAACCACCACCAAGCGCCAAACCTTGAACTATTCTTAGGGCAAAAAGACCAAAGGAAGCCAACAATCCAATCTTTTCGTACCCTGGCAAAAGGGCAATCCCTACAGTACCTACTAACATCATAGTAATAGCTGTAAGAAAGGCTATCTTTCGCCCAAACTGGTCACCAATTTTTCCAAAAATTAACGCTCCAAGTGGTCTAAAAAGGAAACCGATAGCTAACGCTGCAAATGAGGCAAGAAGACTTGCCACAGGATCATCACTGGGAAAATAGATTTTTGCTAAAACCTTAGCTAATATTGCATAAACATAAAAATCCACCCATTCTAAAAGGGCACCAGCCCATGAAACTATGGCAACAGGTGCTACTTCTTTAAATGTGCCCCTCTCCTCTGCCATATTCCACCTCCTTAAAAAAATTTATAAATCTCTATTCAATAAAACCAGTAAAATATATAAAGATAAAGTTATTTTTTTCACATAAGTTGTTCCTCCTCTATCCCTTTCTTGCTTAGGAGCTATCCTAAATTTGAACAGGCTCGCACTTTTAACTTGAGTGCTAATTGTTTAATATTTAGTATGCAATTTTTTCTATGAAGGAGTGCAACTCTTGAAGCCCCTCTTTGGTCTTACAAGAAATGACAAAGAGAGGCGCATCTTGGGAGAGTAAAAATTTTTCATGGTATACCTTAATTTGTTCCTTAATTTTTATTTCTTTTAAGGTGTCTTTTTTATTTAACACGATCAAATAAGGAATTCTCAATTTTTTTACAAATTCAACTAAGGAGAGGTCCAAATGGTCGGGAGTCCTTCTAATATCAAAGATGAGAATAAGCAAGGCAAAATCTCTTTTGCTTTGAAAGTA
The DNA here is from genome assembly GCA_046292115.1 of Caldimicrobium sp. Lineage (GTDB taxonomy): Bacteria > Desulfobacterota > Thermodesulfobacteria > Thermodesulfobacteriales > Thermodesulfobacteriaceae > Caldimicrobium. The sequence continues at coordinate 972 of JBKBRL010000202.1, read as the reverse complement.
GCCCTCAATAAGTTCCTTCCATAGAGAATACATTTCCTTTGGGACCTTAGCAAAGCCATACCCCGGAAGGTCAACTAAATAGATTTTATTATCTATAAGAAAAAAATTTAATGCTTTGGTAAATCCAGGGGTAGAAGAGACCCGAGCAATTCCTTTTTGATTTAAGAGAGCATTTATAAGAGAAGATTTTCCTGCATTAGACCTACCTAAAATGGCAATTTCCCTATATTTTGGGGGAGGGAGCTCGGAGAGTTTATATACGCTTTTTATAAATTCTACCTTTTTAAACCCTTTATTAGACATAGCCCTTTGTTATACATAACCCTTTTAGTGAACATAACTACCTAAAAAGTTTATCATAGGTTTTAACCTATCTTGTGACATAGAAGGTTATTATAAACTTATAGCAGAGTATTTAATGGGATTATTGTGGTAGAGAGGGGATAAGTAAGCCGGGTTCTGTTCCGAAGGAGTTTTAAACTCCTTCGAGGCAGTTATTTCTCTGGGGTTAAGGTTGCCCTTAACCTCAAGCGGCTTACCCGAGCCTTTAGGGCGGGGCACCCATAGGCTCTGTTTAGCCTTGCTCCGGATGGGGGTTGCCGTGCCAGGTTTAGTTGCCTAAACCTGCGGTGAGCTCTTACCTCACCTTTTCACCCTTGCCTGAGCTAACCCTGAAAAGGGTTAGCCATCGGCGGTCTCTTTTCTGTGGCCCTATCCAGGGATTACTCCCTCCGGGTGTTACCCGGCATCCTCCCCTGTGGAGCCCGGACTTTCCTCACAGAGCTTTCTGCCCTGCGCAACTGCCTCTTATCCCCTCTCTACCTTCTCTTTTAATTTTAAATACTTCCATCTCTTCTTTCAAGATACCATGCGTTTCCTCAAAAATAATCTCTTCAAAAAGGGTTTGTTTTTTCATAATTGACAAAAGGCACCCACAGAATTGGTAGCCGCAACCTTTAGGTTGCGGGGATT
>JBKBRL010000201.1:0-2244 GCA_046292115.1 Caldimicrobium sp. | reverse complement strand
TGGTAGTCGCAGGCTTTAGCCTGCGAGAGAGAAAGAGGTAGCGTAGATATGGTAGTCGCAGGCTTTAGCCAGCGAGATAGAAAGAGGTAGCGTAGATATGGTAGTGGCAGGCTTTAGCCTGCGAGAAAGAGAATTAGTAGTCGCAGGCTTTAGTTTGCGTGACTGGTAGCCTGCATAAAAATTGAATTATAAACAATCCACGCAACCTATTAACCGCATCTCATATGGCCATATCGCCATACACCCACAATGTCTCTCCCTATGTAGCGACAATTAGCTAATTGCCCAATCACATCAACAAAGGCATCACTGCCTGTGTATGCATTTTTCATATTCTTTACTAAAAAACCAAAAAATTGCAGCACCCCCCTAAAAACAATCCTTTTCAGAGGGGTCTTGACTTTTTGAAATTCTTGTGTATACTTTCTTACAAGAAATTGCGATGTTGGGGTTGTATCTGAACCATGTGGGATGTAAAGTCACTCCACAATTCTTTTATCCTCAATTCCTCAAGCACTCATCCCGCTTATACAATGTAGGTGCATTTCAAAAATCGCCCAACTGTGGCACGACAGACATCTCTACCTTTGCATTGGGCAATCCCAAATGTGGGAGCACAGGCATTCTTGCCAGTGCCATTAATGCCCCACAAAACCTGGTACCTCTGGCAACCCTGCCTCTGCCACAGGTTAGCCTTCCAAATGCCCTTCCCTGCTTCTCGCACAAGAATGTCTACACTAAATATATAAGAAATTAGGTTAATTTCTTGAATGCCATATAAAGGTTAAACTCAATCTACAACGCACACAAAAATTTAATAGCTTATTGACTTTTATAAAAAGATTTCTATATTAAAATTCATAAAGGTTTTTAAAAATTAAAGTGGAGGAAAAAGATGCCGATAAATAATATAAAATCAGTTGAGGGCAACTATATGAAGATAAACGAACTAACCACCCAAAAAACTAATGTTAAAAGAGAGATCCAAAGAGAAAGACCAGTAGAAGGGAATGTTAATAAAGCTGAAAATCAAGAGGTTGCTCCAAAAGACAAAGTGGAGATTGCCTTTTCTCAAGTCGTAGACAGAGCAGTAAATAAAAGCAAAGAATTACCTGAGATTAGAGAAGAGAAAGTGGCTCGCGTAAGAGAAGCTATAGAGAAAGGAACCTATCAAGTTTCCAATCGGGACCTTGCCCGCGCTATGCTCCGCTCCCTCTTAACAGAAATAGGCTAAAGGGTAGCTTCAAATTTCCACTTTTCTTAGAAAGCGCTCTTTTTAATCTTCTCAATTATCAAAGAAGTTGATATTTCATAGTTAAATTCAAGTCGTATCACTCTACCACCATAGCTTTTTACAAAGCTTGCTCCCACTATCTTATCTTCTTCCCAATCTGCACCTTTTACTAAAATATCTGGTTTTAATGTTTGGATCAGTTTTTCAGGAGTGTCTTCTTCAAAAAGCACGATATAATCTACACAGGCAAGGGCGGACAATGTTTCTATTCTTAGCTTCTCAGGAAGTATAGGACGAGAGGGCCCTTTTATCCTTTTTATGGAGGAATCACTATTTAACCCCACTACTAAAAAATCTCCCAAAGACCTTGCCCTTTGAAGATAATCTACATGGCCTGAGTGAAGAATATCAAAACATCCATTGGTAAAGACCATAATCTGTCCCTTTTTCCGCCTCTTCTCAACGATCTCCTTAAGAAGTGGCAATTCCATTAATTTAGGCATTTTCAAGTATGGTGTTTTTAAAGGATAGGGTAATTTCTCGTAAGAAAAGGAGATTTTTATTTCCTTTAGAGTTTCCTCTTTTTTCAGATTAAAGAGCTCTTCTCCTGTGGGTGCAAAAAGGGAAGAATTGCCACCCAAGGAGATATCTCCAATTTTTCCTAAACCATTTACACCTAAGGCATAGACTTGGTTTTCAAGGGCTCTTGCTTTTAGAAGGCTAAGAAAATGGTCAATTCTTACCTCAGGCCACTGGGCTGGAACAATAATTCCCTCTATACCTTCTCTAAGAAAAGCCCTTGCCATTTCAGGTGCTCGAAGTTCAAAGCAAATCAAAACCCCAAAGGGAAGGCCCTTTAAAAAGAGGAGCTCTCTTTTTTCCCCAGCTTTAAAGCCTGCCCTATCATCAAGCCCAGGGAAAAGGAGCATCTTTTCTGCAACAACTTGAATTGCCCTTTTTGAGACCGAGATATAAGTATTCTTGAAAAATTGATCTTGAAAGAGGGGACA
>JBKBRL010000200.1:0-2246 GCA_046292115.1 Caldimicrobium sp. | reverse complement strand
TTGGCTATAAAATGCTTAGTTTGAGAAAAGTATCTGTTTATTTCTTCCTTGTGCTTATCCTTTACGTACTTTATAAGTTTATAATCATCCCAATAGCCTATTATAGGAATGCGGTCGTATATGGAATCCTTATCCTCTATAAAATAAAAGAGGGCTGATATAAAATCCCTTTTGGCTTCTTCTTTTAGGTCAAATTCTTCATCAAAAAGTATTCTAAAAAGCATTTTTGCATCCAAGATTAGATTTCTTGTATGCTCCATTGTAGGAGCAATGCTTGAAAGTTTTTTTTCAAGGAGAGCTTTTAGCTCTTCTATGCTTATTTCCCTATAATACTTCCCTAATTTCTTCTCCATAGAGTTTTATATTATAGCATCTATGAAACTAAATCATAATAGCAACTGTGGGGTGAAATATGCCTTACTTTCCAGTCTTTATAGATTTGAAGGGGAAAGATGTTGTGGTTGTTGGTGGAGAATTAGTGGCCGAAAGAAAGGTAAAAAAACTTCTTCCCTTTGAGCCAAACATAAAGGTTATAGCCCCTAAGGTTACTAAGGAGCTAAAAGAGCTTAGAAAAGAGGGAAAGATGGAATTAGTGCTTAGAAAGGTTAAACTATACGACATAAAAAGGGCTTTTTTAGTAATATGCGCTGTTGATGACATAAGACTTCAAAAAAGACTTTATGATTATTGCAAAAAAGGGGCATACTCTACAATGCTGTGGACAGTATAGAGTACTGTTCTTCTATATTTCCCGCCTTGGTAGTTAAGGGTAATGTAGTTATAGGTATATCAACCTCTGGTAGGGTTCCAGCCCTCTCAAGAGACATAAGGGAATATTTAGAGAAAGCCTTGCCAAAGGACCTTGAAAAGATAGAGTTAAAGTTAGAAAAGCTTAGAGAAAGCCTGCCTAAGGGCAAATCAAGACAGAAGTTGATTACAAAACTTGCCTTGGAATTGATTTCTACTTCTTTGCCTCAACACGATATATAAGCCAAAAAACAAGCGCCAGGGAAATGGTAACAAGGGACAGTATTAAAAGCTCCTGAACTTTCTCTGGTGTAAGGGAAATAACGAGCACTTTCCTTATAATAGCCGCCAAGGCAACACCTACAAAAACTTTCAAGCTTATAGTACCACCTCTTATATGCTTTATCTCCTCCGATAAAAGCTCAGATATAGCATAAAGTATAAGAACGGAGCCCAATATACCAAGACCACCCCTCTCTAAAGGCAATTCTCCTGTTATTACAAGCCAAAATTCATAAGAGATCCAGATTATAAGAAAAATTCCTACAAGCGTCAAGGTAAGTACAATAAAGGCGTCAAAAAACCAGGAGATCCTTCTGATATTTTCTATTAAAAACCTTTGATATCTACCTAAAGCGAGATAAAACCTTAACTCTTTTTCCCTAAAGGAGTTTACCATAATATCCAGGTTCATATCCAAAGCCTTATTTATAGATACCAAAATTCTCTTTGTCTCTTCTGAGTGTCCAAGCTTTTCTATTATTTTATTCATTATGTATTCTCTTACAAAGTTCATAGACGCTTGTACATAATGGGGAGGAAGACCTATTCTTACATGTGTTTCTCCTATCCTGTAAAGCCTCCTAAGATACTGACTGTCGTACTTGGAAGTAAAAAGCGATACAAACCAGTTTTTTACCTTTTCCTTGTGCCTTGACCTTGTCTCTTCATCAGGAAGATATTTACTGGTATCTTTAAAGTTTTCTAAATATCTGTAAAACTCCTCTACAAACTCGTCCTTGCATTGCTCAGCAATCCAAGAAACAAATTTTAGGTTCTCCTCATCCTTTTCCGTCCAGTTATAATGAACCTTTAGCCGCTCTATTGTTTCCACTGGAGCATTATATCAGTGAGTTACCCAAAGCACGTCGGAAATTATGCAAATACCCCCCGCTTTACCCAAGAGTGGGCGCAAAGATTCTGCCGCTTTTTTGGCCACATCTTCTGGGCATACTGTAAATATGTATGTGTTTTTAAACACATCGGTTAATTCATCACCAGCCATTATGCCCCTTTCTCCTTTTCCCAGAGCATCCTTTATTACCGTATATCCAGACACACCAGACCTTTCTAAAATATCCAAAGCCTTGTTTAAAAAAACGCTATCAATAACTACCTCAAGCTTTTTCATAGGAACCATTTCTATCACCCCCATATGGTGTTTATTATAGAGTAGTAAAGAGGTATACCTATTGCTATGTTAAAGGGAAAGGTTATGG
>JBKBRL010000199.1:0-2271 GCA_046292115.1 Caldimicrobium sp. | reverse complement strand
CCCCGCAGTTCACATTTTTATGTTTCCCCTTAAGATGAAAATCCTTTATTTCACTATGACAAGTATAACAGGTTTGAACATCTGCCTTTTCTGTTGCAGGACCTGGCTGAGCTTTTTTAGCCTGTACCTTAGAATTTATCCCTCCTACAAAGGCAACCCCTCCTATTAAAAAAATGGGTATACCTAAATACCACTTTGCCTTTCTTCCTTCTTTGCCCATACTATCACCTCCTAAAGGTTTTATCTTTTTTTACAATTATTTTATGAAATAAGAAGAAAAAGTGGCGTTAATTATAGGTTAATTTTAGGTTAATTTTAAAAGTCCTTTTATTAATTTTTTCTTAATTTTGATAGCAACTTCATACCCTGGTCCTGGCTTTTAAGAGTCTTCATTATTTCCCTTAAAGATTAATGCCTCCGCTTCCTAATTTTTAAAGTGATTTGTTTAAAGGGAAAGCACATCTTTTGCTTTAATCTTCCCTTTTTAATGATATAATAAATAAAACACTTGGTTATGATTACATCTTTGAGCCAAAGGAATAAATTAAAAAAAGAACTGCTTGAGCTTTATCAAAAAGGAAATCTTTTTGAATTAGCCTCTCTTGCCCAAGAAATAAAAGAAAAACTTCATGAAAAAAGATATTATTATACGATAAACAAACACATAAATTATACCAATGTTTGTGTATTAAAGTGTAAGTTTTGCGGGTATAGGAAAAATTTAGGTGAAAAAGGAGCTTATACTTTAGAAATAGAGGAGATCCAAAGAAAATTAGAAGAAGAAAATTCTTTAAGGGAAGTACATGTGGTAGGTGGGCTTAATCCCCAATTACCTTATGAATATTATCTTGAGCTTATAAGGGGTATTAAAAAAGTAAAACCTGATGTAAGAATTAGGGCTTTTACCTGCGTGGAGATTGATTTTCTTAGTAAAAGTGCCAAAAAACCGGTAGAAGATGTGCTCATGGAATTAAAAGAGGCAGGCTTAGATGCGATCCCAGGTGGAGGAGCAGAAATTTTTTCAGAAAGGGTTAGAAAAAGCCTTTATCCTGGTAAAATATCTCATCTTCGCTGGCTTGAAATCGCTAAAACTGCCCATCTTCTTGGTATAAAAACCAATGCCACGATGCTCTTTGGACATATAGAAAGTGATGAAGAAATCATAGAACATTTGCTAACGCTACGGGAGACTCAAGCTGAAACAGGAGGATTTGAAGCCTTTATTCCCCTTCCCTTTATTCCAGAAAATACTCCACTGTCTCATCTTAGGCCACCTTCTGCTCAAAAAATTTTAAAAACTATAGCTCTTTCACGGGTTATTTTAGACAATTTCCCCCATATTAAAGCCTACTGGGTTTTTTTAGGGATTGGGTTGGCTCAAGTGGCTCTACTGTGGGGAGCAGACCATATCCATGGTACCGTCATTGAGGAAAAAATTAGTGAAGCCATGCATGGAAAAGCTATAACCAAACTTCCTCCAGATGAAATTGAAAACCTTATTCGTGAAATTGGGGGAGAACCGGTTCTTCTCTAAGATGAGCTATCCGTTATCAATTCTCATCCCAACCTATAATAGAAGATATCTCTTAGAGGAAGCTCTCCGGTCAATTTTCGAGCAAAGTTTAGCAAGTAAGGTAGAGATTGTGGTAGTGGATGATGGTTCTGAAGATAATACTTGGGATTATTTAAATTTTTTTAAGGAAGAACACAATAACCTTAAAATCTTTAAACATCCTAAAAATTTGGGAGTTAGTGCCGCAAGAAATAGTGCTCTTAGCTTTTCTACTGGTAGCTATATAATGTTTCTTGACTCCGATGATTATCTCTTGCCAGGTGCCTTAGAGAGAATTTTTCAATCACTAAAAGAGGAAAGAGAGGTTTATCTCTGTTCTGTACTCCTTGAAAAAGGTAAAAGGAGAAAGGAAAAAGTGTTTCCTGAGCCTCCTTTAGATCCCCTCCTTCGCTTAAAGTCCTTTCTTGAAGGAAAATATTCAGAAGCCATTTATATCATTAAATCTAACCTAATAAGAACCTTTACCTTTAACCCCTCCCTTAAGGTTAGAGAAGACTTTGTATTCAAAGGATATCTCTTTGCATCTTATCATCCTAAAATCATTAAAGAGCCTTGTGTAGTGGTGCGAGACCATCCTAAGAGATTAAGATATCTTCCAGAGTATTATGAAAGCTCTGTTCTATTATCGGTGGAGTCGCTTTTTCAAATTTTACCTCACACTTTTCACTCTCTTTATTCTTATGCCTTGGCAAAAGCCT
>JBKBRL010000198.1:0-2273 GCA_046292115.1 Caldimicrobium sp. | reverse complement strand
ACGGAAATAGAAGAGATAACTATTAGAGGTAAAACTCTAAAAATCCTCCGTCCAGCCAAACTTGAAGAAATTTTTCAAGGAGATCCCTTTTTAGAGAGCGATAAATTTCCTCTTTGGTTTAAAATATGGGAAGCAAGTATAGTCCTTGCAGATTATATTGCTTCACTGGGTGGGTCGCTTAAAATTCTTGAGTTGGGAGCTGGCTTAGGTGTTCCAAGTTTAGTAGCTTCTGCTTTCGGTCATAAGGTTTTAGCAACGGATATTGAGGAGCTGCCCCTTGAATTCATAAAAAAATCAGCTCAAATAAATTCTCTCCCCATAGAAACGCAAAAACTTGATATTTTTGAGCCAAACCTTAACCAAAAATTTGACATCATTATAGGTGCAGAAATAGTGTTTAAAAAGAAATTATACCAACCTCTTATAAAACTTTTCAAAACTTATCTGAAGCCCTCAGGAGAAATTGTGCTCTCGCACTCCTCAGAAAGAAAAAAAAGCCTTATTCCTTTTCTCCTTTTAGCTAATAACTACTTTGAAATTCAGACCAGTTTTAGGCGTCTTCGCTCAAACGGTGAATCAATAGAAATTATTCTCAATCGTCTTTTACCAAAAGTTGAAAGTTAAGGAAGCTTTAGAGTTAATTATAAAGGAACTTTCATCTATTGAAGACTTATATTATGCTAAGAAAGAGGCCTTAGAGGTTCTCTCTCATTTACTAAAGGTATCTCCTCTTAATGTATACCTACATTTAGAAAAGGAAGTTTCCTTTGATGCGATAAAAGAAATACTTAAAGAACGGCTTAAGCGAAAACCCCTTCCTTATATACTAAGAAAAGCCTATTTTTGGAATAGGCCCTTTTATCTTGAAGAAGGAGTATTAATACCTCGGCAGGAGACAGAGCTACTAATAGAAGTTTTTTTAAAAAAGGGACCTAAAGAAGGCTTTATTTTAGAATTAGGGTGCGGCTCTGGTATCATCTCCATTACCTTACTTTTAGAACGTCCACAATTAAAAGCGGTTGCCCTTGATATCTCAGAAAAGGCCTTAAAAATTACCCAAATAAATGCTAAACTTTACAATGTAGAGTCCCGTCTCTATCTTATAAAAGGAAACTGCTTATCACCTTTAAAAAAATTTCCCTTTTTTAAAGCTATCCTATCAAATCCTCCTTATATTTCAGAGAAAGAATGGGAGGAATTAGACCCTGAAGTTAAATTATACGAACCTAAAACGGCTTTAGTGGCAGGAAAAGAAGGCACTGAGTTCCATGAACTTCTACTAAAAGAGGGTGCATCCTTTCTTTCCGATGAGGCTTTTATTCTTTTTGAAATGGGATATAATCAATCAACTAAAATTAAAAAACTTGCGAATATATATGGGTGGGAATATGTATTTTACAGAGATTTACAAAACTTTGAAAGGGTGGCTTTGCTATGGAAGAAGAAAGAAAAAAATATTTAATTAAAGGGGGTAAACCACTAAAAGGGGAGATAGAGGTAAAGGGGGCAAAAAATGCAGTTTTACCTGCTCTTGCCTGTACTCTTTTAGCAAGGGGAGATTTTCTCTTCAAAAAGGTTCCCCGGGTGAAAGATGTCTTTTGCATGTTAAAAATTTTAGAACACTTGGGTGCAAAATACGCTTTTAAAGGCTCTACCTTAGAGATAAATACCTCAAATATAAAAGTGACAGAAATCCCTTATGAGCTTGCCTCTCAAATTAGAGCCTCCATTCTTTTTTTAGGGCCATTAGTTGCTACTTTTGGTGAGGCAAAAGTGCCTCTACCAGGAGGATGTGCTATAGGGAAGAGACCTGTTAATTTGCATGAAAAAGGTTTATCTCTTCTTTCAGCAGAAATAACTTTAGATCATGGCAATCTTGTAGCCAAAGCTACTAAATTAAAAGGTACTGACATTGTCTTAGATTTTCCCTCAGTTACAGCTACTGAAAATTTGCTTATGGCAGCTTCTTTAGCTGAAGGAGAAACTGTGATAAAAAATGCTGCCCAAGAACCAGAAATTGTCTTTTTAGCGGAAAAGTTAAATAAGATGGGGGCTGAAATTAAAGGTGCCGGTGAAAAGACTATATATAACAAAGTAAAAAAGAAGCTTAAACCTGTGAAAATGGAAATTATTCCAGATAGAATTGAGGCAGGCACTTTTTTAATTCTTTCTGCACTTCATCCTGAAAATGAAGTGGTAGTAAAAAATTTACCCTTCAATTATTTAGAAACACCCATCCTTAAGTTACAAGAAATGGGTGTTAAAATTGAAAG
>JBKBRL010000197.1:0-2315 GCA_046292115.1 Caldimicrobium sp. | reverse complement strand
AAAATTAAAAAGGGGATTAAAGATTCTTTAGAATTAAAAAAGGTGCCACAGGCTCAACGGACCCTACTCAGATTACCCTCCGCACCTTTCTGAGACCTTCAGCCCCAAGTTTTAACCCCAGATTTCATAGGAGTACCAGGCTTTACTAATACTCCTACTAATCTCTTTAAGCTACCTGAGTACTCAGCTTGGAGTCTCGCCCCAACCTTTCCTCAGCTCCTGAGACTTACTTTGTCTCAGAAAGTGCATCAGGAGTACCTTTCGGACCCCTTGATGCCTGTGGCAATTATAATTTTAACATAACTTTAAAGTTTGTCAAGGGGTATTTTTTATATTAATTTAAAATTATATAAATTTCAGTTGCCACCAACTCTTTTTTATTATTCTCAAAAATGAATCCATTTATAAAAACCTTACTCTTTATTTTAAGAAAACCAAAACCCACACTTTTATGTTTTTTCAATTCCAAACCTTTGTTCGTTTTCACAAAACTGGCAAAATAAAATTTTGTGCCCGAAGTTATTTTTATACTTACCACATCATTCCTCACAAATCCCTTTATATTTTTACTATGGCTTTCAACCTTTACTTTAAGAAGCCCAGAAGGACCAATAAACATTATAGACCCTTTAATATTAAAATTTTCTCTTGGTTTTGCCTCAATCAACTCAGTGTTAATAAGAGAAAACACTAATAACAAGAGAAGAAGAAAAATAAATTTCTTAAATCTCATTTAAAATACCTCCTTTTAAAATTAATTCACCCTAAAAAGCTCATCTGCCCTTTCTTTTATCAGTTTTCTCTTTTCAAGGGTTTTTTCAAAAACCTCATCAAAAATTTTAGGAAGATAACTCTCTAATACTTTAACCCCTTCTTCGGTTATTCCCCCTTTTGTGGCAACTTTTTCTATTATATCTTCAAAAGTCAAGTTCATATTATAAATTAACTTTGCAGTACTATATTACCACGTCTTCTCTCATAGTATTGTTATGTCTCAAGGAAGATTTCAGGAGTTCATTAAAAATAGAAGCTAAAAATCCTGACGCACAACTTGTTATCTCTACTGCAAAAGGAAAATCTTCCTCTCTTATTCTCTTCACCTTACTTATCTTCTCAAATAGCGACTTTATAAAAACCTTGTTCTCTTCTCTAACTTTATCATTATGAGAAATGAGGGTTATTCCCTCATTTATCTCTGACAATACTGTGGGAGTAACCTTTGAAATTTGCCCATCAAATACCTTTTCAATATTTTTCAAAAAATTCCTTTATTTCATCTAAAACTCCTTTTACTTCTGGCTGTTTCACACAGATAAAAATATATTTTGCCTTTTTTGCAAGATCTTTATTATTCTCTGCAATATTAATTTTAGGATAAACTTCTTTTAATCCTAAAAGCTTACTTTTTGTCCTTGTAGAAACAATTATTTCCTCTGGTTTTAATATTCTCTCTCCAATAAACTTTTTAACCAGCATACTTCCCATATTACCGTAGCCTATAAAACCTATCACCTACGCATCACCCCTTTGAAAATTTTTGCTATTTTAACATAACAATTATTCTTGCTCAAAATTTATCCTTTCCATACTTCATAAACCTTGAAAAAATATGATTAATCTCTTATTAGACCATTCCCAAATAAAATATTTGCAAATTTATAGGCTTCTTTTGTCCTTTCCATACCCTATTTCACATTTAATCTAAAGAATAAGAAAAATAAAAAGATCCTACTGACTGCTTTTACTCATTTTTATAGAAATCTATTTTAATATATAATTAAATTCAAAATAATTGTGTAAAACGTTTTATCACCAAAATTTCAAAAAAGACAAAAATTTGTCCTCTTAAAATAAAGATTTTATCAATACTTCCAAGTAAGGTAAATTTGAAAATCAAATGATATTAAAGTAAAATATATCCCAAAAAGGGGAAGGGTATTTGAAAAGTGCTAAAGAATTATTTCTTGGGTAAAATTAAAAATCTCTTAGTATGTTTTTCTTTATTATTTTTGCTACTCGGAGCAATTGTTTTAGGTAGTATGGAGGAAAGTAAAACAATAATACTGAATGGAAGAATATATAACCTTATTCCACTGAGCAAAGTTCTGTCCATAAGAGTTGTTGCTTCCTCTGGTATGTTTACTGAGGTTACTACCTCCTGTTCCTATGGAACTGTAGGTGCAAATATTGCTTGGGCAAAAGGACAAGCAAATTTCAGAGCTTATATAGGAATAGCGGGAGTAGGAGGCACTATAGGATCATTTTCTTTGAGTGTCTCAGATTCGGTAATTCTATAAGAAAAGGAGGGTATTTTA
>JBKBRL010000196.1:0-2331 GCA_046292115.1 Caldimicrobium sp. | reverse complement strand
TGCTCTCAGTCATCCTTCCCTTCTTTAGATTAGGCCTTGGCGGAAAGCTCGGTTCTGGTAAGCAATGGTTCCCCTGGATACATCTTGAAGACTTGGTAAGGGCTATCGAGTTTTTGTATGAAAATCAAAAGGAAGGGATCTTTAACCTTACCTCCCCCAATCCGATAAGAAACGAGGAAATGACCAAGCTAATAGGTAAAATTTTAAAAAGACCTACCCTTTTTCCAGTCCCTAAATTTGCTTTAAAATTGATTTACGGAGAATTGGCAGAAACTATTATGGCAAGCGCAAGGGTTGTTCCTAAAAGGCTTTTAGAACTTAACTTTTCCTTTAAATATCCTTCTTTTGAAGAGGCTTTAAAAGTTTCCTTAAAAGGCTAAATTTCAAAGCTAAAGTTCTTCCTCTTCCTCAAAGACCTCTTCTTCAGCTATATAAACAGGCTCTTCTTGAAGGCTTGTTTCCTTAGGCACGGGTTGATAGGGCACTCTAATGATTTCTCTCAATTGGTCAAGTTCTAAGGCTAAATCAGGGTCATTCTTACAAATTTCACACTGATGAATATGTCGTTCCACAAGCTCCATCATTTTCACAGGAGAGAGTGTAAAAGCTCTAACTTGAGAATACCATTCTCTAAGCAAAACTTTAAGCCGAGGACATTGCATATTATCTCTACCTCATAAAAAGTTAATTTTTTAATTTTAATTTAGCATCGGAAAAAGTGAAGACTACTTTAGCGTATAAAAAGAGTTTTTTGAAAAGAAAAAAGTGCTTCTAAATAGACATCAGTAGTACCTCTGTACCCAACTTGTAACTTATCTTCCAATTGATAATATTTAAGACAGGTTCCGCAGGTAAAAATTTCTGCTCCTCTTTTTTCTAATTCTTTAATAAGAGAAATAAAAGTTTCATCTAAAGTAGTCAAACGAACACCTGTATTCATAAAAAAAATCCTGTCTGGGATTAAATTTTGCATAAGCATTGTTTCAAAAAAACCTTTTAACAAAATCTTCCCAAGCTCCGGATCCTCTCCCATTTGCTCTGAAGCAATGATAACAAGCAGCCTTTTCTTACCCTCTGATGTGGGACAAGTAATAGTATAGTCCTCAGCAGAAATCCCTTCTCCCTTTTCAATCACTAAATGATACTCGGCACCTCTTTGCTCAACAGAAACCAATTTATGCCCTTGAGCAGACAAAAATTTTTGAATATTTTGAAAAGACTCTTCACTATCCACTAATACCTTTATTTTCTCACCAGCCCTCACTTCCTCCAAGGCCTCTTTTGTCTTTATAACTGGTTGTGGACAAGGAAGTCCTCGAGCATCAACCTCTTTCATCATTTTTCCGTCCTCCAGTAAAAAACTTACTTCTAAAATAACCCAAGGAACTTAAAAATTCCAATAAAAAAATTAAATAAATCTCTAAAAATTTATTGAATTTTTAAAAAACTCGCACCAGTCTTACTGCAAAAAAGCCATCAAGGGAGTGCTTATGAGGATAGGTTTTAAGATAAAGCCCTTCTTCTATAAGCTCCTTTATGTTATCACCGCAAAATTTTTTTAGAACAGGCAAGGGTGGATCTATTTGAAATTGAGGATTATTTTTTAAAAAAGCTTCAATTACTGCTTCATTCTCTTCTGGTTCTAAACTACAAGTTGCATAAACTATTATACCTCCTTTTTTTACATAAGGGCTTAGGCCCTCTAAGAGACGAAGTTGTCTTTTAGGGATTTCAAGAAAATCTTTTTCTGAGCGAGCCCATTTTATATCAGGATGTTTTCTAATAACCCCAGTCCCAGTACAGGGAGCGTCTATAAGCACTTTGTCAAAAACTCTAACTTCCATCTCCTTAACCTTCTCTATAACATCTCCTACATATACCTTAGGTTCCTTCAAACCAAGTCTTTTAAAATTCTCTTTTAATTTTTCCAACCTCCAAGGATATAAATCGCAAGCCCAAATTTGTGCTTGATCTCCTGTTAATTCTGCTATATGAGTTGTTTTACCCCCAACACCTGCGCAGGCATCAAGAATTTTCTCCTTAGGTTTGGGGTCAAGTAAAAGAGTTACCAATTGACTGGCTGAGTCCTGCACGCTAAACCATCCAAAGTGGTAAGCTTTAAGCTCAGTAATTTTCCCTCTAAAATCCTTTAAAATAATTCCGTAAGGACTATAAGGACAGGCCTCTGCATGGGGAACTTCCTCAGCCCTTAAATATTCTAAAAAATTGCTTCGTGAAACTTTAAGTGGGTTAATTCTAATAGTTAGTGGAGGCCTCTCATTGCATGCTATTAAGAGCTTTTCTAATTCCTCAAGACTCCATCGTTTAAAC
>JBKBRL010000195.1:0-2344 GCA_046292115.1 Caldimicrobium sp. | reverse complement strand
ATTATGCCTGGGCACATCAAGATGAAGTATTTCCTCTTTTAAAACAATATGCTCAGGAGCTTGATAGAGAGGTTATTTTTAAACATATAGAGACCTATGTAAACCAATATACCTATAAATTAAACGACGAGGCAAAAAAAGGGTTGAGTATTTTTTTTGAAAGTTTAGGATTAGAAGATGTACTTGAGGCCTATATCTGGGAGGTCAAAGATGGAATTTCTTAAGTTTTTTCTTCAAGCAGGTTTAGTTGGAAAAATCGTGCTTTTAATTTTGTTTGTTATGAGTTTTATCTCTTGGTATTACATTTTTTTGAATTTATTTTTATTTAATAAAGTCAAAAAAAATATTACTGCTTTAGAGATGTATTTAGAACAAGGAAGGGAATTTTCAGAATTAGTTAAGGAGATTAGGTTTAGCTCGGATAATCTTATTACTCAGAGTTTGAGAAGGGCTTTAACTAAATTTGCTGAAACCTATAATTTTTATAAAGGTCTTGAAAAAAACCTGCAGAAGAAATTTTCTACTGAGGCTGAAAAGGAACTTGATGAGGCCTATGCTATAGAAAGAGAAAGGGTTATGGCTAATATAGGAGTAGGGCTTGGTTTCCTTGCCACAACTGCTAACACTGCACCCTTTATAGGTCTCTTTGGAACTGTTTGGGGAATAATGAGGTCCTTTCATGAAATAGGACTTAAAGGAAGCGCAACCCTTGCTACCGTTGCTCCAGGGATTGCTGAAGCTCTTATTAATACAGCTATGGGTCTTTTTGTTGCCATTCCAGCAAGTATGGCCTATAACTATTTCCTCCTAAAAAAAGAAAAAATTGGTAATGAATTGGAACGCTTATATGGAAATTTTAAAATAATTTCTCAAAGAGAATTGTTAAAATAAAGGCTTGCTAATTTTTTAGAATATAGTATTCTAAGTATACTGATAAAATTTTAGGAGGGGGGATATGGGTGCACAGAAAGTGACAGATCAAGACTTCGAAAAAGAAGTTCTTCAATCTCCTATACCAGTTTTAGTGGACTTTTGGGCTGCTTGGTGTGGACCTTGCAGAGCCATAGCTCCTGTTATTGATGAATTAGCAGAGGAATATGCTGGTAAGGTGAAAGTTTGTAAACTTAATGTTGATGAGAACCCAATTACTCCAGGTAAATATGGCATTCGAGCCATTCCTACTTTGATTCTTTTTAAAGAGGGACAGGTAGTTGAGACTATAGTAGGAGCAGTTTCAAAGGCTACTTTAGTGAATGCTATAAATAAAGTTGCTGGATAACACCATCTACGATTTAGTTATTTTGGGAGGAGGTCCAGCGGGTTTAACTGCTGGACTATATGCTAAAAGGTCTTATTTGCAAACTCTTCTTATAGAAAAGGGACCAGTTGGCGGACAGGTCCTTTATACGGATCTCATTGAAAATTATCCTGGATTTCCTGAGGGTATTTCAGGGTATGATCTAATAGAACGCTTTAAAAAACAGGTGGAAAAATTTGGTCTTCCTATTCACTATGACGAAGTTGTTGATTTTGCAAATTTTGGCGATTTTAAAGAAATAATTTTAGCTTCAGGAAAAAAAGTTTCGACGAAAGCTCTAATTTTAGCTTTAGGTGCTAAGCCTAAAGTCCTTAATATACCAGGTGAGAAGGAGTTTACAGGAAAAGGTGTTTCCTATTGTGCAATTTGTGATGGGCCATTTTATAGAGATGAAGAAGTAGCTGTAGTAGGTGGTGGCAATACAGCTTTACAAGAAGCTTTATTTTTAACCAAATTTGCCCGTAAAGTTTTTCTCATTCACAGAAGAGAAAGTTTTAGGGGAACTGCTATTCTTCAGGAAAGGGTTTTATCTAACCCTAAAATAGAGGTGCTTTGGCCCTTCGTGGTTGAGAAAATTGAGGGAAAAGATAAAGTAGAAAAAATCATCATCAGAAACTTAAAAGAAGGTCAAATTCAGGAGTTAAGGGTTAGCGGCATTTTTATTTTTATCGGTCTTTCTCCTCAGACAGATTGGTTGAAAGGGAAAATTGATTTAGATGAGAATGGTTTTATAATTGTGGATAAGGAAATGAGAACTAATGTACCAGGGGTATTTGCTTGTGGAGATGTGGTAAGTAAAAAATTTAGACAAATTATTAATGCCTGTGGAGAAGGAGCAGTAGCAGCACTTTCCGCTGAAGAGTATATAAAGGGATTTTAGCTTTGATGAAAAGGCTAAGCTTTTTAATATTTACGCTTTTCTTTTTCAGTAGTTGTGCCCAAATTCCTGATCCCTTAAAGCTTTGGCAACCAAGAGAAGTAAAAATACGAGAAGACGCACCTTTATATGAGCTTATGCAAAAGGCA
>JBKBRL010000194.1:0-2359 GCA_046292115.1 Caldimicrobium sp. | reverse complement strand
AAAGGTGAATTAAGGATCGTGGAAGAGGATTATAAAAATTTACCTACCGATGAAAAGTTGATTAAAATAGCCCATGAATATGGTGGAAAACTAATTACTACAGATTATAATCTTAATAAAGTGAGTAAACTTTATGGAGTAGAGGTTTTAAATATAAATGAACTTTTTTTAGCCCTTCGTCCAGCTATAAGGCCAGGTGATTTGTTAAATTTGCAAATTGTTAAAGAAGGAAAAGAAAAGGAGCAAGGGGTAGGATATTTAGAGGATGGGACGATGGTAGTTGTAGAAAATGGAAGACCCCTCATAGGAAAAGAAGTAGAGGTTGTGGTTAGTCATCTTCTCTATTCTCCTTCTGGTAGAATAATTTTTGCGCAATTAAAAAATCCTAAGGTGTTTTATTCTTCCTAATGCCCTCTAAAATTAAGCCTCTTCCTGAGGAGTTAAGAAATAAAATTGCAGCTGGAGAGGTTATAGAAAGGCCTGCCTCAGTAATTAAGGAGCTTCTTGAAAATGCCTTTGATGCTTGTGCCTCAGAGATAAAGATTGAATTCACAAAAGGAGGTTTAGAAAAAATTCTCATTTACGACAATGGCGAGGGGATGAGTCCTCAAGATTTGAGGCTCTGTTATAAACCCTTTGCTACAAGTAAAATTCATACTATCCAAGACCTCTATAATCTTCAAACCTACGGATTTAGAGGAGAAGCCTTAGCAAGTATTGCCCAGGTTTCTCGTTTAAAAATTATGAGTAAAGAAAAAAATGAAGCCATCTCTTTTGAAGTGTTAGTAGAATTTGGGAAGGAGAAAAGTTTTAAACCAGCAAACCTTAAAGAGGGAACTTTAGTAGAAATAAGAGACCTTTTTGAAAATCTACCTGCAAGAAAGGCTTTTTTAAAGAGTTTAAAAGCAGAACGTGCAAAAAATCTTGAATTAATAAAAGCTTTAATGCTTACTCATCCCGAAATGAAATTTTCCGTAAAAATTGATGGTGAATTAGTACTCACTTGGAGAGGTGGCACGGAAAGAGAACTATTTTCTTATATATATGAAATTCCCCAAGAGAAACTCATAGAAAGCACCTTCAGAGAAGGTTTTTGCCAAATTGATTTGTTATTAACGGATAAGAGTTTACTTTTCTCTCACGGGAGATATCTTCATTTTTTGGTTAACCACCGACTGGTAAAAGATGAAAAATTGACAAAGATTTCCTATCATCTTTTGAAAAAATTTTATGGAAACCTTGGTATCCCTGCAGGCATAATTAAAATTACCATGCCCCCACCTCTTATTGACTTTAATGTGCATCCAGCAAAATGGGAGGTGCGCTTTAAGAAAGAAAAAGAAGTATATTCCTTATTAGAAACTGCACTAAGTAAACATCATGGCTTAAGAAAGATAACCTTTACCTTTGAAACTAAGCCATTTAAAGAGGGCGCAAGAGATTTTGTAGTAAAAGAGGATATCCCACTTAGCTATTCATGTAGCGCTATCTATTCACCATCCAAAGAGAACCTTTTGCCAGTAGAAAAACTTTCTTTTAAGATATTAGGTACCTTTTTAAATACTTATATTTTAGTAGAACGAGGAGAAGATCTCATTATCGTGGATCAACATGCTTTAGCCGAAAGAATTCATTTTGAAGAGCTGTTATCTAAGGAGTTTTTTTTAGTCCCCCAAAGGCTACTCTTGCCTTTTCTAATTAAGCTTACGGCAGAGATGCAGGATTCATTAGAGGAAAAACTTGCAATATTTGAAAAGCTTGGCTTTGAAATGGAAGTTATAGGAAATGATGAGCTTTTAGTTAAGGGATGCCCAGCTGAATTAGTGGATGAGGCAAAGGAATTAATAGAAAAGCTTTTAGAACTTCCAAAGGTAGATTTTGAGGAAATAAAAAAAGAGCTACTTCGTGAGATTGCTTGTAAATTAGCAAGGAAAAAAGGAGATTTTTTAACCTTAGAGGAAAAAAATTTTTTAATCAGTCAACTCTTTCAAAGGTCCTTAGAAACCTGTCCCCATGAAAGGCCCATATATTTCAAAATATCTCTCCATGAGATTGAAAAGAAACTTAAAAGAAAATTATGAAGCGAAAGATTGTTGCCCTTTGCGGTCCTACGGGTGTTGGCAAAACTGAAGTTTCCATAGAATTAGCTAAAGAGTTTAAAGGAGAAATTATTAATTTTGATTCCCAACAATTTTATAAAGAGCTTGTGGTAGGTACTGCAAAACCACTTCCTGAGGACAGGAAAGGTGTACCCCATCATCTATTTGAGGAAATTAGTATCCTTGAAGAGATGAATGCCCACAGATTTATCAGATTAGCTGATAAAAAAATAGAGGAAATTTGGCAAAGAGGTAACCTT
>JBKBRL010000193.1:0-2365 GCA_046292115.1 Caldimicrobium sp. | reverse complement strand
GTTTCAGGCTGTCCATAATGAAGAGTCAAAGTAATTCTTCTGTTTCTTGGATCAAAAGGATTGTCTTTAAAAAGAGGGAAATTATCAGCATAACCTACAATTTCTAAAAATTTGTCTGGGGAAACTCCATTTTTCTCCAATTCCACTGCAGCAGAAATAGCTCTGGCTGAAGAGAGTTCCCAATTTCCTAATTTTCCCCGTCTTGAAGGAAGGGCATCAGTATGTCCTTCTATGGAAATTAATACAGGAAGGTCTTTTATTTCTTCTGCTAAAATTTTGAGTATTTCCTTTCCCTCAGGTAAAAGTTCAGCACTTCCTGGGCTAAAAAGAGGTTTATTAACCAAATCCATAATTTCTATCTTTACTACTCGTTCTTTGGTTTTAGTTTCTGAGACTTCAATTAATACATGTTCTTGAAGAGATTTTAATCTTGTTTCCAAGATCTTTTTAAATTTCTCTTCTTCACCTTTTACAGGAGGCAGTTCATGGGGGAGAAATAAGACTTTTGTCGCCTCCATTTTTCCAGTTCTATAAAATTCCATAAGCATACTTATCCCTGCTTTAGAAAAAATATTAAACTTTTTAAAATAGGCAGCAACTTGCGCCTTAGTTTTGGGCTCCATAATAGTGACAAGCCAGAGAAGCAAAAAGAAGGTCATCATACCTGCTAAAAAGTCTGCATAAGCAATTTTCCAGGAGCCACCATGATGACCTCCTACAACTTTTTTAACTTTTTTTATAATTATAGGAGGTGTACTCATTATCTCATCTCTTTAAGTTTAGCTTCAAGCTCTTCAAAACTTGGTCTCATATAGGGAGGGATAGTTCTTCTTGCAAATTCTACAGCAATTTGTGGAGCACCCCCACCTATGAAATAAACAATTGCAGTTTTTACTACTGTTAAATACTCCTTTTCCTCTAAAGCTAATTTTTCCATTCTTGCAGAAAGGGGAGCCATAAATCCATAACAAGTTAAAATACCTATAAACGTTCCTGCAATAGCTATAGAAAGATGATGTGCAAGTACAGCAGGTGGTTCGTTAATTTTTCCCATGGTAAGAATAATACCAAGCACTGCTGCTACTAAACCCAACCCTGGCATAGAATCGGCTAAATTGGAAAGCCTATGTGCAGGCTCTGCTGCTTCATGGTAAAGAATTTCTATTTCGTTGTCTAATAGATTTTCTAATTCATAATGGGTAATATTAGTAGTTAGGATTGAACGGAAAGTATCTCTAATGAAATTCAATAAATGATGATTTGCAAGGATCTTAGGATAGGCTGAAAAGATTTTACTTGCTTCAGGATTTTCAATATCCTGCTCAATAGAGATAAGTCCCTCTTTTTTAATTTTTCTAAAAATAGCATTAAGTAATAAGAGCAAATCAATATAATCCTCTTTGGTGTAAACACCAGCCTTAGTTAAAGCCTTTATGGAGCCTTGAATAATACTCTTAACTATAGTCATGTTATTTGCAATAAGAAGAGATCCGCCAGCAGCACCAAAAATGATTAGCCACTCTACGGGTTGTAGAATAATTGAAAAATTGCCACGTTCTAAAGCATAACCACCAAAAACACTTAGAATTACTACTATCATTCCTACAATAGATGGCATAAACTAATCCTCTAATTTGCTTCTTATTATTTCTCTTTCCTTTTGAAGAATATAAAAACTTAATTTTTCTTTAATATGAGGAGGAAGAGCTATCCATTCTAATGCTATTTCATATCCCTCATCTTTTTTTTCACATCTCAAGACCTTACCATATAAATAGAACCCAACAGGACCATAGAGGTCTAAAACCATTTTAACTTCTGCATAGGATCCTATCTCAAAGGGCATCTCTACAGGAACTCTTATTCCCTTCTCACTAATATTTACTTGTTTCATAGGAAGCCTATTAAATCCCTCTTTTTCCATGGTTAAAAAATTGATTATATAATCTAATTTAGCGTTAAGAAGTTTTAACCAATTATTTAAAGCCTCATCTAAGGTATCCTTTATGGGAATATAAGAAAAAAGTGGTAATTCTCCTACAGTTCTTGCCTGAATATGTTCGTGTTCCCTTTCTTTTAGAGGACAAACTTCAATAGGTATAATAACATCAATTCTTACAGCTTCTCTTTTCATTGCTAAATTTTTTATCGGTGGAAACTTTGATTTCTTAAAGAAATTATAATCTTTTCTACAAGCTTTACAAGTGTAGGTTAAATTCTAAAATAAATAATAAAAAAATTCAAACCCTCCCTTGACAATTAAATTTAAAAAAGTAAAATTTTATGAAACTAATAAACGTTAAAGGAGGTGTCCTATGAGTGGAGAAGTTCTTTATGTAGTTGGGCACAAAAATCCTGACACGGA
>JBKBRL010000001.1:0-17970 GCA_046292115.1 Caldimicrobium sp. | reverse complement strand
CTAAAAGCATTTACAATACAAAATCTTGACCTATGCATAACAAAACCTATTCCCGCAGTTAATAATAAGGCACCGCCTAACTTAGCCCCATTTTCAGCTTCACTTGTAAAATAACTCCAAGTCCCCCAGAACAATACAACAAGAGCTATAATACCTAAAATGGGATTTATCTTTTTTGTACTTATCTCTATTCCTCCTGTGGAAGAAAACCTTTCTAACTCCCAAAGCAAGTATTTTACACCAATAATTACTCCTATGATTAATCCTACCATCATAGCTATACCACTTGCTGAAAGATTAGCAATGGCCATATAAAAACCACCAATATTACATCCCTGCGCTAAAGCAGAACCTAATCCCATAAATATACCTGCGACAATTGCTTTTATAACTTCTATTTTTGGTGGAATTCGAATTCCAAATTCTTGTGCTAGAGTTGCTGAAATAAAAGCTCCTAAAACAAGTCCAATATTGAAAACAGAAGAAGAAAACCACAAAGGATGAGGAGGTGCCTCATCCAGTACTCTGATTCCATACAAAACCCATTCACCCCAATTTCTTAATCCTCCAACAATTCCCCATGGCCTCCACCAAAACTCTATTATGATCGCCAATAAAGCCAATAAAATACCACCAACTACTGGACTATAATTCTCCTTAAATATAACTCTATAAACCTCTTTAACACTCTCCCATAAAGACATCTCTTAACCCCCCCAGAATTTTTTTAAATATGTTAAAGTAAAAAAATTTAAATGTCAAGGACTTTTAAGAGTAATTAATAAGAAAAAATATTAAAATTTTTCTTTTTTCTTTCTTTTTCTTTCAATTTTTGAAATTCTTTCTTTTATAGACTATAAATTATTATAAACTAAAAAAATTAATTACTACATACCCTATTTCTTCCTAAAGCTTTGGCTTTGTAAAGCCTTTCATCAGCTTTTTTCAAAAGATTATCAACCGACAATCCATCTCGAGGGAATTCTGCTACTCCAAAGGAAGCTGTAATTTTTAGTTTGGTCCTTTCATCCAGATAAAACTCATAACTTTCTATTTTACTTCTTAATCTTTCTGCTATGGCTACTGCTTCCTCTTTTGAAGTTTTGGGTAAAAAGAATAGAAATTCCTCTCCACCCCATCTTGCAAGATAGTCCATCTCTCTAATATTTAAAGAAAGAAGTAAACTTACTTCTTTTAAAACCTTATCCCCAACACTATGACCATAAGTATCGTTTATCTTTTTGAAATGATCTACATCTAAAAGAATAAGGCTAAAAAATCCCCCTTCCCTTTTAGCTTTTTCTTCCTCTTTTCGTAATACTTCCATTAAAAATCGCCTATTGTATATATTTAGCAAAGGATCTTTTATGGCTAAGTCTTTTAAGTGACGTAAAAGTCTTATTTGATTGAGATAAATATTAAAGGTTTGAAGGGTATCCTCAAAAAATTTTAATTCATTCTCGTCAAATTTGTCCTTTTTTAAAAGAGTCACAATTCCGAAAAGTTTACCTTCAAAAAACAATGGGAAGCAAAAATGGTCATAATCATCTACCTTTTTTAACATAGGACATTTAATATCTCCTACCCCCAAAAAATTCTTTCCTGTTCTAAAAACTTGACAAGAAGATGCCTCTTTTTCTAAGCAATCTATCCAACTTCTTTTATCTCCAGATATGTAAGTGGCCCATATTTCTGTGTTTTGAGGATTAATCTCATAATAATGAAAAATATCTACTTTTTCCAATAAATAATTCTCTAAAGTTTTCCAAAGGTCCCCTTCATTTTGAAGAAGATTGAGTTTATTTACAAAATTATAAAAAGATATAAGTCTCTCCAATTCTTTTTGGTGTTTTGATTCTAATTGTATTATTTCCCTTATATCTCGGGCATTAATAATGATGTAAGGTTCTCCATTTATATAGGTAGCTTTGGCTTTAATTTCCACAGGAATCAAATTCTGATAGGCATCTTTGTAATATCTCCTTCCTTTAATTTCTACTCCCTTTTTGATTAGATAATCAATATTTCGCATTAGCTCACTTTGAGGTAAATTGACTATCTCAAAAATAGTTTTATTAGAAATTTCTTCCTCGCTAAACCCTAAGCTTTTCTTAAAGGTAGCATTAGAAAAAACAATTTTCCCCTCTTTATCAATCACAAGAATATAATCCAAAGAATTATCTAAAAATTTCTTAAAAAATCTAAGCTCCCTTTCTAAATCTTCTTCTTTTAAAAGTTCTGATGTAATTTCTCTTAAAAAAAGCTTAATTTTCCCTTCTTTTCCGAGATCAAGATAGGTACCTGTTATTTCATAAACTTTTCCTATCAAAGATTTGATTTTTTCTTTATATAAAAACTTTTCCCGTTTTAATATGCCATAAATCCTATTCCATGTGTCATAGTCAATAAAAGTGAGAATATCTTTTTCCAAATACTCATCTCCCAGATTTTTCTTAGCAAAATCGTTCATCCAAGTAAGTTTACATTCGCTATCACACTCAGATAATTCTATTACAATTTCTGGTATAAGAGAAAGGAAATTTTTGGCTTGATTTAATTGACTCTGTATAAATTCTATGTAAGTACAAGCAAGGCTTTGTATAAAATCCCTTTGTGAAATAAGATTTATAGCTCTTCCACTCTCATCAACTACCACTAAATGCCTTATTTTGTATTTCTTAAAAAGTCTTATTCCATTTGATAAATAATCACTTGCTTTAATAGTAATTACTTTTTTTAAGGCAACTTCTCTTAGAGGCTTTTTTAAATCACTTTCACAAATATTTATTAAGTCCTTTTCTGTAATAATACCTATAGGTTTCCCTTCCTCATCTAAAATAGGAAGAGCTCCAATATTGTATTTAACCATTTTTTCTACGGCTTCTTTCACAGTTTCCTCGGATAAAGCAAAAACAAGCTCACTTTTCATATCCAAAAGATCTCTTATACGTCCTACACCTTGAAAAAGCTCTTCTGAAGAGTAAAGGATTAACTCTTGTTGAGTTAACACTCCTTCAAATTCTCCCTTTTCGTTCACAACGACAAGACGCCGAATATAGTTTTCTGTCATAAGATTAAAGGCTACTAAGAGTGAAGAAGAACTATTTATTTTCACAAGTTCTTTTTTAACTAAAGGGTAAACAGGCTTATCTAAAGGATAATTATAAAGATAGGCTCTAACTATATCTCTTTCTGTGATAATCCCAATAGGTTTTCCTTCTTTATGAACAATAGCAAAATTTTCCTCATGTTTCTTTAAAAGTTCTATAAGTTCTTTAAAAGATACTTCAGGAGAAACTAAAAGCACCTTTCTATGATGAATATTAAGAAAATTTTTTACAGGAACCTGTAAAAGAGAAAGCAATTTAATTACCTCTTATATTTTTTAAGCCATTCAATAAATTTATCATAATCTAAGGTATTTAAAAGATCTTTTTTTTCACACCATCCTCTCCTTGCTACCATTACTCCAAATTTAAGATATTCCATTTGATCAATAAAATGGGCATCAGTTCCAATAATTAAAGGAATATTCATCTCCTTACAGGCTTTAACATAGATATCGTTTAAATCAAGCCTCTTATAAAAAGCATTTATCTCTAAAGCTTTTCCATATTCTTTTGCATAATAAAATACTTCGTCCATATTTACATTATAAGCTTCTCTCTCCCCTAATACTCTACCTGTTGGATGAGCAATAGCATGTACTAAGGGATGTTTTAAAGCTGAAACAAGTCGGTGAGTTATTATTTTTTCGTCCTGCTGAAATCCCGTATGTATGGCAGCTATGACAAAATCTATCTCCATTAATACTTCATCAGGATAATCAAGACTTCCATCATTGAGTATATCTACTTCTGCTCCAAAAATTAATTTTACCTTTTTTGACCTTTGATTTAATTCTTCAATTCTTTTCTTCTTTTTAAATAACTCTTCTACTGGAAGGCCACCAGCAACCTTTAATCCTTGCGAATGATCACAAACGGCAACCCAAGATAATCCCATAGCTTCAGCTTTAGCTAAAATTTCTTCTAAGCTTGCTGTGCCGTCACTATATTTAGAATGTACATGAGCATCTCCTAAAATATCCTTTTCTTCTACAAGGTTGGGCAGTTTTCCCTGAAGTGCTGCCTCAATCTCTCCTCTATCCTCTCTTAGTTCAGGCGGTATAAAGGGAAGACCAAGGGCTGCATAAACTTCTTCTTCAGTTTTTCCAGCTATTTTTTCTTCGCCCTTAAAGACACCATACTCATTGATTTTTAACCCTTTTTCTAAGGCTAATTCTCTGATCCTTATATTATGAGCTTTAGACCCAGTAAAATAGGCTAAAGCAGCTCCCCAGCTCTGTGGATCAACTACTCTCACATCCATTTGAATACCACTTTTTAGGCGGACACTCGTTTTAGTTTCACCAAAGGCTATCACTTCCGCAACTAAGGGCAGTTCGGAGACTAACTGCATAACTTCTTTAGGCTTTTGAGAAGTTATAAGCACATCTATGTCCTTTACTGTTTCCTTGCGTCTTCTAATACTTCCGGCTATAGAAATCTCAATAATTGGAGCTTTTTTCCTAATAAGCTCAACTACCTCTTCAGCTAAGGGTAAAATTTCTCCCAAAGGCCTTCTGCCTGTCTTCTCACGAAATAGTTTTATTCCTTTCAAGATATTTTCTTCTGTTTTCAACCCAAATCCGGGGAGCTTAGCAAGCTTATGTTGAAGACAAGCTTTTTCTAATTCCTCTATAGAGGTAATACCCAGTTTTTCATAAATAACCTTTACCTTCTTTGGCCCTAATCCTGGGATCTCAAGAAAAGATAAAAGAATAGGTGGAATTTCTCTTTTTAACTCTTCATAAAGAGAAAGCGTCCCAGTTCCTAAAATTTCTTTAATCTTAGATGCTAAATCCGTACCTATTCCAGGGAGCCTCTCTAATTTCCCTTCTTTGGCTAAGTCTTCTACATCTCTCGTTAAAGATTCTATAGTTTGAGCTGCTCTTTCATAAGCTCTAATTCTATATGGATTATCTCCTTTTATTTCTAAAAGCTGTGCGGTTTTCCTAAAAATTTCTGCAACTTCTTTATTTTTCATTGTTATCTAAAATCATTATTTTACTAAAATTTAACTCAATTTAAAAGATTAAAATTTGAAAGCTTAGCTAATATTCACCAATTATAACCAATTTTTCCTATTATTCTTTTTAAATTTATGTTATCTTTCCTTTGACTTTTTAAATTTTGCTATTATAATATTACAAATAACTCTTTACTCAAGAGGTGAAAAATGAAAAAGAAAACAGCTCTTTTTATTATAATTTCATTTGTATTTTTCATAATATCTATTATAAGAGCCCAAGAATACTATGAAAATATTAATTCTATTGCTGGGGTTGCCTTGGATGGGCTAACAGGTCAAATTTTGTATGCTAAAAATCCTCACATTAAAATTCCCCCTGCAAGCACAGTAAAATTACTTACGGCTATGGTTGTATTAGACAGATTACCTCTTCATCAAAAAATAAGAATCTCTAAAACTGCTGAAGAAACTCCTTCATCACCTCCCCATTTATATGAAGGAGAGATATACACAGTGAATGACTTATTACATCTCATGTTAATAAAATCGTCAAATCAAGCAGCTGTTGCTTTAGCTGAAGCGGTTGCAGGAAGTGAAGAACGATTTGCCGAGTTAATGAATCAAAAAGTACAAGCATTGGGTTTTAAGAACTCCCATTTTGTTACAGCTTCAGGGTTACCTGCTCAAGGTCAATATACTACAGCATATGAATTAGCTCTTTTACTCTATGAAGCTCTGAAATATCCTGTAATAAAAGAAATAATAAATATTCCTGTAAAATTGATCACCTCTCAACAGGGAAGGACCTTTGTTATTAAAAATACTAACAAGTTATTATTTGAAGAGGAGTTAAAAGAAGAAATTATTGGAGGAAAAACAGGATATACTCGCCTTTCAAAACATTGTTTAGTGAACGTGGCACAAGTAAAAGATCGCATTGTAATTACTTCACTTTTAGGGGCACCTAATCGTGATTCCCTTTGGGAAGATACCAAAAAACTAATTATATTTTCAGAATTAGTTTTAGAAAGTAAAACCCCACCCGTTATTATCAATACGGCTGTCAACCTTAATCTACCAGCCAGCGCCAAACCTATTACTTACTATAGAGAATCAATGAAAATGAGTAATAAGAAAAATTTAGCTTATACTAAATCTAAAAAAAAGCAGGCCACTCTTGTAAAGAAAGGCAGAACTACCTCTAAAATTTTTATAGCTAAAAAACCATCAAATAAAAATAGAATTAATAAAGGTTCTATCAAACAAATTACAGCTCAAGCCACGAACTCAAAAAACTTGTAAAGATGTAAACATTTAGCCTATGCACATTGCTGTCATTGGCACTGGTTATGTAGGTTTAGTTTCCGGAGCTGGCCTTGCTGATTTTGGTATGAAGGTAACCTGCGTTGACATTGATGAAGAAAAGATAAAAATCTTAAAAAAAGGGGAGATCCCCTTTTATGAACCAGGATTAGAAGAACTGGTTAAAAAAAATTATAAAGCAGGAAGACTTAATTTTACAACCGATTTTGCCAAAGCTGTAAAAAATTCTTTAGTTATCTTTATTTGCGTAGGAACTCCCTCTCTTCCTGATGGATCAGCTGATCTTTCTCAAATCAAAGATGTAGCACTAAAACTTGCTAATGTTATTGATGAATATAAGGTAATTGTAACCAAAAGCACGGTCCCTGTGGGAACGAATAGATGGATCAAAGAGTTAATTAACAAACATAAAAAAACAGAAGCAGAAATAGATGTTATTTCCAATCCTGAATTTCTACGGGAAGGAAATGCTGTTGAAGACTTTATGCATCCTGATAGGGTCATTATTGGTGGAGAAAGTGCTTATGCTATAGCTATCATTAAAGACATCTATAGACCACTATATTTAGCAGAAACTCCCTTTATTATAACCAATTTAGAAACAGCAGAGCTTATCAAATATGCCTCTAATGCCTTCTTAGCTACCAAAATTACTTTTATTAATGAAATTGCCAATTTTTGTGAAAAAGTGGGAGCAGATGTAACTGTAGTTGCTAAGGGAATGGGCTTAGATCCTCGTATAGGGCCTAAATTTCTTAATCCTGGTCCTGGCTTTGGTGGATCCTGTTTCCCAAAGGATGTAAAAGCTTTAATTGCTCAAGGGAAACAAGTAAGTTCCCCTTTTAAAATTTTAGAAGCAGTTGTTGAAGTAAATGAAAAACAAAAGCTAAGAGTTATTTCTAAATTAGAAAATTTCTTAGGTGATCTAAAGGACAAAGTAATAGCCTTGCTCGGACTTTCTTTTAAGCCAAATACGAGCGATGTGCGTGAAAGTCCTTCTCTCACTGTTATCCCCAAACTTTTGGAAAAAGGAGCAAAAATTAAAGTTTACGACCCAGTTGCTATGAAAGAATTTAGAAAAGCCATAGGAGATAATCTTCCCATTGAATACTCTGCTTCTCCTGAAGAGGCAGTAAAAAATGCTCATGCCATGGTTATCCTTACTGAATGGAACGAATTTAGATTCTTAGATTTAGCTAAAATCAAAAGTCTAATGAAAACACCGGTATTAATAGATATGAGAAATATTTATGAACCAGAAATCGTAAAAAAACTCGGTTTTAGTTATGCAGGAGTTGGAAAAACTTAATTCTCTTGTAAAAAGGGATTAAATTTTATTTCCTCTTCCAGGGTAGAAATCGGACGTGGTCCATAATCGTGTCCAGGATAGATCACAGTGTCCTTAGGTAAGGTTAAAATTTTTTCTTTTATTGATTTCATCATTAATTGATAATTCCCGCCAGGAAGGTCTGCTCTTCCCACACCTTCTACAAAGAGAGTATCTCCAGTAAAAAGAATTTTCTCTTCCTTATTCCAAAGACAGAGAGAACCAGGAGAATGTCCGGGAGTATGGATTACCATAAAAGAACTTTTACCTACAGTTAAGGTTTGGCCATCCTGTAAGAAAGCGTCTGCCTTTGGATTTTCAGGAAATCCCCATAACCTAAAGGTAACAAAATTTTCAGGTTTTTGGAAAAACTTATGATCCTCTATATGCAATAAGAAGGGAACCTTGAGGTGATTTCTTATATAATCCACTCCGAGGATATGATCCGGATGGCCATGAGTCCCAATAATATACTTTAAATTGATTTGATGGCTTTCTATTTTTTGTAAGATTTGCGGATCTGCATCTCCTGGATCAATAACGATACCCTCTTTAGTCTCTTTATCGTAAAAGATATAACAACATACTTGTAAAGGACCCACAATAAGTGTAATTATAGGCATAGGTTTAACTCCGTGCTCTAAGAATAAGTTCCTTCATTTCCCTTACTGCTCCCTTCATACCAATCATAATAGCTCTACTAACAATACTATGTCCTATACTAAATTCTTCTATTTCTGGAATAGCTGCAACGGGACCTATGTTTTCATAAGTTAGCCCATGTCCAGCATGGACAATAAACCCAAGATCCTTTGCCAAATGCGCAGACTGTTCCAACCGTTCTAACTCTTTTAACCGTTCCTGTTCTTCTTTAGCCTCAGCATAGGAGCCAGTATGTAATTCCACAATTTGGGCTCCCGTTTTTCTTCCAAGTTCTATGGTTTTAGGGTCAGGATTTATAAACAAACTTACTTTAATACCTACTTTATTTAGCTCCTCTACCACCTTTTTAACTTCCTCCACTCTGCCTTCTAACTCCAAGCCACCCTCTGTAGTTATCTCTTCAACCCTTTCAGGTACAAGGGTCACTTGATATGGCTTAATTTTCTTAGCAAATTTAATAAGTTCTTCCTCAATAGCCATCTCTAATATAAGTTTGGTTTTTATTATTTCCTTTATAATTTGCACATCTCTTTCTTTTATATGCCTTCTATCAAGTCTCAGGTGAACGACAATTCCATCTGCACCTCCCAATTCAGCTAAAACAGCGGCATGGACAGGATCAGGATAATCTACTTTGCGTGCCTCTCTGACAGTAGCCACGTGGTCAACATTTACAGCTAACTTAGCTGGCATATATTCCCTCCTTTTTAAAAAGTTAATTATAGCTTCTTTATCCTCTGCTATTTTTTCCATTAATTTTATTTCATTTTTTAACATTAACCAGGGGGAATAGAAACCCTTTTCATGGTCATAACCATATAGATGAAGTATTCCATGTACAATTAGAGCTAAAAGATAATCCGGATAGGGTAGGTTGTAAGCTAATACTTCCTCTTTTGCTCTCTCCACAGAAATAATTATATCACCTAAATAATTCCCTTCCCCTGTAAAAGCAAGTACATTTGTAGGATAATTTCTTCTTAGAAAGTGCCAATTGTAGGTTTGAATAACTCTATCCTTAGTAAAAATTATGGTAAGCTCCTTTTTAGCTCTTTTTAAAAGTTTAAAGACTAAGCGAACCTTTTTTACAATAAAGTTTTGTAAATTTTTCTCAAAAGGTGAAATTTCTAAGAACTGAAGATTTATTTTCATATAAATAAAAAGAAACCCTTAGAGGACTTTTTTCGCAAAAATAAGATATCCTGTATGCCCAATCATTTGGTCTTCAGGTCTTAATCTCTCTGGGTTTATTTTATAATTTCTAAGTAAAATTTCCACTACCTCTATATCTACGAAAGGTAATTCCTTTAAGCCTTTTAAGGTTTCACTTACCTGATTTGCCGTAGGAACTAATATTCCCAGAGGATGACCTCCTTTTAAAGACTTATAAGCGGCACCTAAAATTTCCCAGGGCTTGCGAAGATCTATAAATATCCCATCCACTTCTCTCTCATCAAAGCTCTCCTTTACTTCTCGAAGTTTAAAGATTACTCTTGATTCCAGTCCTAATCTTTTAACATTTTCCTTAGCCACTTGAAGAAATCTCTCCTCCTTTTCATAGGAAAACACTTGCCCATCACTCCCAACCAAAAAAGCTAAAATACATGTGAGTGCACCAGAGCCAGTTCCACACTCTATATATCTCTTACCCTCTGCAACTCCTAATTTAAGAAGGATATAACCTAAATCCTTAGGATATATAATTTGGGTTATCCTCTTTAATTTCATTATGAAATCATAAAGAGTGGGTTTTAAAATATAAAAGGGCTCACCTGTGGAAGAATGGATCATATCACCATAGGTTTTATTTTTGATCTCAGAAAGATTGATAACCCCCTTATGCGTATGGAAAAGTCCATCCTTTATAGAAAGAAGATATTTTTTCTCACTGCTTAAGAGAAGGACATAATCATTTTCTTTAAGTGCCATCTTCTAATTAGCTACTTAAAAAGGCTTTAAAGGCTTTATAGGTCATATAAAGGTCGCCCTTATGAGCTATTTCAAAGGGTGAATGCATGGATAATAGAGGTGGACCAATATCAATTATATCCATACCATAGGAAGCAAAATATTTAGAAACGGTTCCCCCTCCACCTTCATCAACCTTACCCATAGAGGCTACTTGATAAATGACTCCATGTTTGTCAAAAATATCTCTTAGATAGGCCACATATTCTGCATGGGCTTCATTTGCCAAATATTTCCCTCCATGCCCTGTATATCTTGTTAAAACAACACCATAGCCCATCTTTGCATCATTAAATTTATCATGTACATCTATGTAATTAGGATCTACACCTGCAGTCACATCTGCTGAAAGGGCTTTTGTACGAGTCATGACTTCAAAAAAACTTTCTGGAGTTGTGGGAAGTTGATGCTTTTTAAGTAAATCATAGATCAAGGCTTCAAAAATTCTACTTTTTGCACTGGTATTTCCTTCTGAGCCTATCTCTTCTCTATCCATAAATATTACTAAAGTAGTATATTTAGGATTTTCAATAGCAAGCAAAGCTTTAAAACTTGTAAAAGCGCAAATCCTATCATCCTGCCCATAGCCACCAATAAAAGCCCGATCTAACCCAACAAACCTTGCTTTGCCAGCAGGGACAGCTGCAATTTCTGCTGAAACAAAATCCTCTTCTTTTATACCAAAGGATTCTTCAAGAACTCTCAAAATAGTCTTTTTAACCCTTTCTTTTTCTTCTTTTTTCCCTTTCCCCCTTTTTTCCTTTTCTATAGGAATACCCCCCACCAAAATATTTAAGTTTTCCCCAGGTATTGCCTCTCCTAATTTCTTTTCCTCCTGCTTTTTGCGCGAAAGATGAGGCAATAAATCACAAATTGTAAACAATGGTTCCTCTTCTTTTTCTCCTAAGACAATATTTATTTTTTCCCCATTTTTTTTTACTACTATGCCATGCAGAGCCAAAGGCATTGCAACCCAATGGTACTTTTTAATTCCTCCATAATAATGGGTTTTAAAAAAAGCAAGATCCATCTCTTCAAAAAGGGGATGTAATTTCAAATCTAAACGGGGCGTGTCGATATGACTAACTATTAACCTTAATCCATCCTCTAAAGATTTGTCACCCTCTCTCCAACATGCTAAAAATTTATCTTTATATATAAAAAACCCTTTCTCCTTAGCTCCCTCTCTAAAGCCAGATTTTTCCAACTCCCTTTTAAAAAACTCCACACTCTCCCTCTCTGTTTTAACTTCAGAGAGAAAATTAATATATTCCTTAGCAAAATTATCTATTTCAACTTTTTCATTATTAGATAATTTATCATAGACGTGTACCATATTTATCCTCCTTTTAAGAGCAATTTTAACATATTTGTGAAACAATTAAATTTTAACACCTATCAAAATCTAAGCAATGGCCTACATTCCCATCAAAACTATTATAAATTGTATAAGGGTTTAAATCCGTAAATATTGTTTCTCTTTTTTTTAGCAAGTGTTTTTGGCTGAAGTTTAAGTCAATTTATAATTCTATTTTGGTAACAACACCATGGAGTTTAGTGATAGGCAGATCTAAAAATTTAATATAATGGGGACTTAATTGTTTAATCATGGCATATAATTTCCATAAAGGATGTCTTGTTTCAATATCTTCAAGGCCATAAAAAATGGCTCTTTCATCAATATTATGCTCTCTTAGTATATCTTCTACCTTTAATATTTCCATATATCCATAAGCTATTTCTAATACCTTAGCACCAGGACATAATTCTTCCAAAAAACTTGTAGTTATTCCATAGGGTTCGTTTTTCCTAATGAGCGAAACAAAAATATTTTCTTCATAGATAATTCCATGATAAAATAGAGTTTCTATTACATATGGTGGGAATTTGGAAATATCTCTTATAAAAAACAAAGCAGTCCCAGGAATTTTAGGATGTGTAGCATAGACTCTGCGAAATTTATGAATAAATTCTTCCTTAGAGAGAAATTTCATACTTCTATAAAGCTTACTTTGTCCCTGAGTATAAAGTAAAATAATAAAAAAAGGAAAACTTGCTAAAATTATAGACCAATATCCACCATATGGTAATTTAAACCAAGTAGCACTAAAATATAAAAAAATCACAGAAGCAGTAAAAATGGATAAAATGAAAAATTTATATTTTCTTTTTAAAAGAAAGATAAAAATAAGAAAGATGCTTGTAATTGTCATATCTCCTGCTACTGCAAGGCCATAAGCTGCTGCTAATTTAGAGGAGCTTCCAAATAGATACATAATATAACAAACGGCTAGAAATAAAAATAAATTTACTGTGCCAATATAGATTTGAGAGCTTAGCTCTGCCGAAGTATATTTTACTTTTAGTGTAGGAAAAAACCTTGCTGAGATAGCTTGATAGACTAAACTAAACATTGCACTTATTACTGCTTGTGAGGCAATTACTGTTGCAGTAAGAGCTAAAAGAACAAAGGGAATGTAAAAAAAAGGGGCTATCTTTAAGATCATTTCAAAGAGAACAAACTTAATGTGAGGGTTTTGCAATAGAAAAGCTCCTTGTCCTAAATAGTTAGTGGCAAGTGCCACAAAAACAAATCTCCAGGCTTTCTTAATAGGTTTGGCTCCCAAGTGCCCAATATCTGCATACATTGCTTCTGATCCTGTAATACACAAAATAGTCTCACCCAGTATTAAATACCCCTTAATACCATTTGTGCGTAGAAAGTCTACAGCATAGAGAGGATTAATAGCTTTTAAAACCTCGGGAACTTTTAAAATATTATATAAGCCAAATACAAAGAGGGTTATAAACCATAAGCTCATTATAGGACCGAAGGTAGCAGAAACTCTTTCTGTTCCCTTCGTTTGAAAAGCAAAAAGAAGTAGGGCTATCAATATACTAATAAATACTATATGAAACTCTGAAAGAGGCGGAAGCGTCGGTATAAGAGCAATACCTTCCACAGCACTCAAAATGCTTATTGCTGGTGTAATTATTCCATCACCAATAAGTAAAGAAAATCCTATAAAGGTTAATAAATTTACAAGGCGCAGGGTTTTTACTTTACCCTTCAAATAGCCACGTAAGATTTCTGAAAGAATTAAAGTACCTCCTTCACCTCTTAAACTTAAACTCATAGCAAGGACGGTATATTGAAGTGTAGGTATGATTACTAAGCTCCAAAAAATAATAGATAAAATCCCTAAAATATTTTCTTTGGTTGCAGGAATAAAGAGAAAAACAACAGTTAAGGTGTAGATCGGACTTGTTCCAATATCTCCAAAAACAAGCCCAATGGCTTTTACTATTTTTTGCATACCCCTATTTTAATCATTCCCTAAGATTTGTAAAGCAAGAAGTCAGAGGAGGATTTCATAGAAGTCACTAAATTGATTTATGGACAGGCTTAAAATAGAAGAGCCTTTCGTAGCTATCTCTGTACATGGAAAACTTAATTGATAATAGGTGACAAAGGTATTACATCTTCTGTCAAATCCATGAATATTTAAAAGAGGAAGTAACTTTTTGTCTAAATATATAACCAGTAGATACCCTACAGGCAAATGAAAAATACCATTAGAATTATTCAAAAATATTTTTGTTAAGATAAATTATAAAGTTTCTTTAATTGAGAAAGGGTCCAAGTTTTTATCTCTTTTCCATCAAAGAACATAGGAGTAAGAGTTTTCACTTCTAACAAACGGAAGGCTTTAACGAGCAATTCTTCCTTAAGGGTAATTACTTCTTTGAAAAAGGAAAAGCTCCAAAGAGAGAGAAAAACAACCAAAGGGTCTACAGAATTAAAATGATAAGTTAAATAGTTAGGTGCAGAAATTTTTATTAAGTCTTCTTTATATTTTTGAGCCAGTCTCCCTATGCCCCAAATAATCCCCCTTTGTGCAGGAGGAAATTCTAAATAATTACCTTCAGGCCAGATGTAGGAAACATAGATTTGTAGATATTCTCTTTTGAGTAATTCCGAATGATAAAGCGCTTCAGCAAAGCCTTCACCTACCCCCCAAGCCATACTGCCTGATTCTTCATTTAACATCCACATTAACCTTCTAATTAAAATTCTTGCCTTTTCAAGATCCATCTCAGCGATCTCAGAAACACTAAGACCAAAAGCAATAATTGCCTTCCAACGGACTTCTTCTTTGGGATGCAAAAAAGCTCCTATAAGATAACTAACCCTCTTTGAGGGTGGAATTGAACTTAGGGCTTGAGATAAACTCTCAAGCCCTGTTCTTTCTAAGATAGTCCAAATTTCCTTCTTAAGATAAAATTCTTCTTTAGCCAGCGCAAACCTCTTTAACCCTTCTTGCTACTTTTCTCCCTAACTCAACACACTCTTTTAATACCTTTTCATCTGGGACATATTTTGTCCTTATACCTTCAGCCACAATTTCTGCCTGAATCTCCTGTAAATATTGTTGTAAAATCTTTACCGATTCCCCACTCCAACCATAGGAACCAAAGACAGCCCCAACTTTTCCTCTTGGTCTTAATCCCCTCATATATTGTAAAAATCCTGCTACAGTAGGTAAAATCCCGTTATTTAAGGTTGGTGACCCCAAAATTAACCCCCTTGCTTCTAACACATCTCTCATAAGCTCTGTTATATCAGATACGGAAAGTTTATATAATTTTACCTCAACACCTTCTTGAATTACACCCTCCATCACAGCATAGGCCATTTTTTCGGTACTTTTCCACATAGTATCATAAATAATAAGTACTCTTGGATCACAAACATAGGAACTCCACCTTTCATAAAGAGAAAGGATCTTTTCTGGATACTTCCTCCAGACAACTCCATGATCGGGACAGATCATTTTTATCTCTAAATTCATCTGCTTAACTGTTTGTAGAAGCTTATGTACCTGTGGTGAATAGGGATAGACAATGTTAGCATAATATTTTCCAGCCTCTTGCAATAACTCACATAAATCTACCTCGTCATCAAACCTTCCACTTGTAGCATAATGAGCACCAAAGGCATCCTGAGAAACAAGTATGGCCTCCTCAGGAATATAACTTATCATACTGTCAGGCCAATGTATCATCGGTGTTTCAATGAATTTTATGGTCCTCTTTCCTACCTTAATCTCATCTCCAGTTTTTACCTCTACAAAGGGATAATCCTCACGATGAAAATGAGCAATTAATCCTGTTTTGGCATTCCTTGTTAGGAAAATCTTCTCGGGTTTTATTTTCTCTACAATCCTTGCAAAGGCACCAGCATGATCTGGCTCAATGTGATTAATTACAAGATAGTCTATATTTACAGGATCTATTACCGAGCTAATCCGCTCTATAAGTTCCTCTTCAAAACCATGCTTAACTGTATCAAAAAGCACTTTCTTTTCATCTATTAGCAAATAGGCATTGTAAGTAGTCCCTCTAAAAGTAGAATATCCGTGGAAATTTCTAACATTCCAATCAATAGCCCCCACCCAATAAAAATCCTCTTTAACCTTTATAGCTTTCATATAATATCACCCCCCTCTACATTGTAATTACTTGATATCCCTCTTTTATAAAACTCCACATACTAGCATGATTTGATAATTCCTCTAAAATTGTTAAGCCCATTTTCTTAGCAAATTCATAAGTTCCAAATTTTTGAGAACAGGCTTTACAGACTCCTGCTATTAAATTTTTCTCTAAGGCCCTTTTGTATAAATGATGGAGAGCACCTTTTTCATCATACAACTCAGGTAATAGCTTTACTGATTCTCCTTCAAAGACTATTTTTGATTCCTTACCATGGCTTGCAAGCTCTAAAGCATTTAAAAGGACATGAATAAAACACATTGAATCACCTCTAAAGGCAAAAAAAACAAACTTTTCATACATCTTACCCTCTCCCCCTCTCCATAGCTATTAGGAAATAAATCCATCAAGAAGACAGGGTACAGCCTGGCTGTACCCCTTACTTATCTAATCCTCTGGACTAAAATCCTCTTTTGAAGCCCCACAAACTGGGCAGGTCCAACTATCAGGCAATTTTTCAAAAGGAGTTCCTGGGGGAATGTTTTGACTTGGGTCTCCAGTTTCTGGATCATATACATAACCACAAACATTACATTTATATTTTTTCATAGTTTCCTCCTAAAGTGCATTTTTATTTTGAGGGTTCACAAACTTGCGCACCTTCCCAATAAGCATGAAGATTACACCATTCCTTAGCAGTCACCTTGTTCGCCTTAACAGAAAATTCAGCCTCTGGCTGATCCCCAGGCTTTAAAAATTTAATGTAAACTCTATCGTCGTCTGTATGAAGCTCAATCCATTCTATATAATGTTCCTCAGTCATAGCATGGGGTGCACTGCCAACTTTTACTTTATATACATCTCCATGTTTTTCAATTACCGGCACATGTTTTTCCACGGCTGCATCCACTGACCCTGGTTTTTGTAACTCCATGGGTTTATTACAACACACAAGCTGTCCTCTTCCTCCATGCATTACTAACACTATGTTTCCACAAACTTGACACTTATAAAGCTCAAGCCTTTCTGCCATAGTTCACCTCCTAAAACATATTAAAATGTAATTTCTTACTAATTAAAAGTATTATTCAACTTTGATTTTTTTCAAGTTGCTTGATAAAAAAATCACTTTTTCCCTTTATTTTTTCCTACTCATAAAGGTACCATCACCCGTTAAGTTCCCTTAAACTTAATTAGTTGACAAAGAAGGAAGCGACTAAAATCTATAAATAATTTGAAGTTTTTCTATCTTTTGTATTAGAGGTCTATGTAAAATAATCTATGTAAAAATAAAATTAGATATAAATTTTCTTTAAATACCTTTAAATACTTCTCCTTTGCATTAAATTTAATACATGTATTTACTTTACCAACTCAAAATCCCCTCTGCCTTAAGTGAACAAATTGAAGAGGAACTCTATTTATATGAAAAACTAAGCTGGGAAAAAGAAGAGACAGAAAAGGAAGTTCTATTAAAATTTTATTTTCCTTTATGTCTTAAAGAAAAAGAGGAAGAAAAGATAAATTTTCTTGA
Source organism: Caldimicrobium sp. (assembly GCA_046292115.1). Taxonomy (GTDB): domain Bacteria; phylum Desulfobacterota; class Thermodesulfobacteria; order Thermodesulfobacteriales; family Thermodesulfobacteriaceae; genus Caldimicrobium. Next base: position 586 of record JBKBRL010000001.1, on the reverse strand, counting down.
AAATTTATGCTCCAAATATGAGAATATTTCCAGTGAACTAAAACTTATCAAAAAAGAAAACTGGGAGGAAATCTGGAAATATCATTTCAAGCCTTTAGAAATAGGGAAAAATTTTTTGATATTGCCCCCTTGGGAAGAGGCTCCCAAGAACAGTACAAGACTTCCTATTTATATTTATCCTGGACAAGCCTTTGGAACAGGTCACCATCCAACTACACAGCTTATGCTTGAATATTTAGAAAATTATATAAACAAAATCTCTGCTACAAAAGAAAAGCCATTTGTACTTGATATGGGATGTGGAACGGGTATATTAACTGTTGCTACTGCTAAGCTTTGCCCCCAAGCTATCATCTATGCCATAGATATAGATGAATTAGCAATAGCTGCAACCAAAAAGACTTTAGAATTAAACCACCTTTCTTCGAATAATAATATCTTTGTTTTCTCTTCTCTTCCCCAAGATATATCCTACCCCTTTGACCTGATTTTAGCTAACATTGGCTCAAAGGAACTTAAAAAATTGGCACCCATTTTTAAAAACTTGAGCGCTCAAGATATAACTATTCTCCTTCTCTCAGGCATT
>JBKBRL010000017.1:0-8847 GCA_046292115.1 Caldimicrobium sp. | reverse complement strand
TAATCTTTTATTTTATAGACAGATATTATTTTCAGAAAGAAGTAATTAAGACATCCTCTAAGGAAAAGCTAAACTTTGCTATTGAAGGAAAGTTTAATTTAATTTTTCTCTTATTAGTTCCTACAGCCATATTACTTAGTGGTAAAATCCATTTAAAGGAGGTTAATTTTTTAGGCATTGAGAGACCTCTTCAAGAATGGTTAAGGGATATATTTCTAGTAATTTTAGCTTTACTTTCCTATCTCTTAACACCTTCAAAGATCCGCCACAAAAATGAATTTACCTTTTTTCCTATAAAGGAAGTTGCTATTTTATTTTTTGGAATATTTATTTCTATGATTCCTGCCATTAGTATTTTACAAGCAGGAGAAAAAGGAGCTCTCCGTTTTGTCATTGAAAAATTAGCGGGTCCCGCTTCATATTTTTGGTTGACAGGGTCTCTTTCTGCTTTTTTAGATAATGCTCCCACTTATTTAACCTTCCTCAGTTCCTGTATTGGTAAATTCTATCCAGGAATTCCCGAGAAAGAAGCCATACTTAAATTACTTAAGGAACATCCTAATTATCTTTTAGCCATTTCTTGTGGTGCTGTTTTCTTTGGTGCAGCAACCTATATAGGAAATGCTCCAAATTTTATGGTAAGATCTATCGCAGAGGAAAAAGGAATAACCATGCCAAGCTTTTTTGGATATCTTTTTAAATATTCCCTACCCTTGCTCATACCAGTTTTTATTTTAATTACTATAATTTTCTTTAGAGGTTAAGTATGCCTATAAGAAAAATTCTCTATCCCACCAAATTTAGAGACCTTTCCTTCCATTCTTTACTTGAATTTCTTGAACTAAAAAAAATTGGCTTAGAAGAAATTATTCTTCTCCATATTATTCCTCGTGAAGAAGTTAGTTTTGTCCCTTTTGGTGGATATTTAAAGGATAAAGCTATAGAACTTAAAGAAGCGGCTATATTAAAATTCAAAGACTGGGCAAAGGAACTTCATAAAGAATCTGTAAAGACCAAAATTTATGTGGAGATTGGAGAGGTAGTTGGAAAAATTTTAGAGGTACTTGAAAAAGAAGAGCCCGACCTTCTCATAATTGGCAAGAAAAAAACTATTTATCCTTGGACTGCTTCTTATTCAAAAGAAATCATCAAAAATAGTCCCATTCCTGTAGTGCTATATAGAAGGTTAGTGATAAAAGAATTAGAGGAACTTTGTATACAAAGAGAAAATATAAAAATTTTCAGAAAACCTCTTTTAGCTTATGATTTTTCAAAAGAAATTAAGAGAACTATACTTTATCTTTTAAATTTCAAAGATTTAATAGAACAGGTTTCTATAATTCATGTTTTGGAAGAAAAGAAGCTTAAGGACCATTCTGAAGAGAAAATTATGAAAATTGAAAAAGAAGTCGAGGAAAACTTAATAAAAGAAAAAAAGATTTGGGACGATTTAGATATATATTGTGATTATTTCATTAGAATTGGAAATCCAGCAGAGGAAATTCTTGAGTTAGCGAGAGAAAAACAAAATACTTTAATTGTATTAGGAAAAAGTAGTAAAGGTATACTTTCCCAGGTCTTTCTTGGGTCTGTTTCTGCTGTTCTTATTGAAGAGTCTGAAATACCTCTATTAATTGTACCTTAACTTATAAATGATAAAGCTTAAAAAAAAGTTTGGTCAGCATCTACTCATTTCATCGGGAATTTTATCAGAAATCGCAAAAAGGGTAAAAATTAAAGAAGGAGAAATACTTCTTGAAATTGGGCCAGGACTCGGGCACTTAACAAGGGAACTCTTAAAATATCCCCTACAAAAACTCTATTTATTGGAAATAGATAAAGAGATGATAGCCTTTTTGAGAGAAAACCTTAAAGACGAAAGGGTTATTTTCCTTGAAGGAGATGCTACCTCCTTTGATTATTCTACGCTTAAAATATCTTCATTTAAATTAGTAGGCAATCTTCCATATAATGTGGCAAGTCTTATCGTGGAAAACATCGTCCTCCACCACTCATATATTCCCTTTGCCCTTCTTATGGTTCAAAAAGAAGTGGCAGAAAAATGGATAAAGGGAGGCTCTTGGTTATCTATTTTTATTAAAACTTTTTATGACATAAAGTATCTAATGACTATTCCTCCCAGATTTTTTAGACCACCACCTAAGGTAAACTCAGCTTTATTAGAGTTCACTCAAAATGTTAAAGCTGAAATTAGCAATTTAGCTTTATACAAGAAATTTTTGACCCATCTTTTTGAGGGGAAAAGAAAAATGCTCCGTAAAAAGTTCCCTGAAAACCTTTTAGCCAAAATTGGCATTGAAAGTCAAAAAAGAGTAGATGAATTATCTTTTAATGAGATTATAACTCTCTTTCTTGAATGGTTGGATTATTCTGAGAGAGAATCTTTTGGGGATTAATAGCTTCTTTTTTTTGACTTGAAGTGAAGCGTAATTTCTGTATTGCTGCTAAATGTTCTTTATAGGTTTTAGAAAAAATATGTCTCCCATCACCTGTAGCTACAAAGTAGAGATATGGCACCTTAGCTGGCTTTAAAACAGCAAGCATACTTTTCTTTGAAGGATTCCCTATGGGAGTTGGAGGTAGTTTATTATGAAGATAGGTATTATAAGGACTTTTAACAGTATAATAATCCTTATAGGTAAGCCTTCTAAATTTTTTTAAGGCATAATTTATCGTGGGATCTGCTTGAAGAGGCATACCTTTTTTTAAGCGATTTAAATAAACTGCTGCAATTATTGGCATTTCCCTTTCATAATAGGTTTCTTTCTCCACAATAGAAGCTAAAATTACTATTTCCTTCATCGTGAGGTGACTTTTATTGGCAAGAGGTTCCAATTCTGCCCACACCTCTTTAAATTTATCTGTCATCGTTTTAATCACTTTTGCAGGTGATGTATTTTTTGGGAAAAAATAAGTATCTGGATAAAGATATCCCTCTATCGTAGGTCCTGGAAATCCTAAACTTTTCACAAACTCCTCGTTCTCCGCTAATTGTAAAAACTCCTCCTTAGAACAAACTGAATTTTTTTCCAATACTTCAGCAATTTCCCAAAGGGTAGCTCCTTCTATCACTGTAACTCTATGTAGATAAACCTTACCCTTGATAAGCATTTCAAAAATTTCATTTAAACTCTGATGAGGAAATAGGGCATACTCTCCAGCTTTAATCTCTTTATAAATTCCCTTTCTTAACGCCTCAATTATAAAAACCACCCTATTTCTTATTATCCCCTGCTCTTTCAGCTTTTGAGCAATAGAAATGAGTGTTTCTCCTTTATTAATTTCTATAATTTTAGGAATTTTCACTTTTTCTGAACTAACGGGGTCTAAAGCTTCTATATACAATCCTAAAAAGAAAAAAAAACTTAAAATTATTAAAAGAAGAACAATAATTTTTTTATCTCTTGAGAACTTCATTTTTTGTAGTATCCTTAAAGTTCAAAATAGGAGGTAAAAATGATGACTGAAGAAATCCTCAAAATTTTAGAAAAAGAAGCCATAGAAAATCCTCATGCAGTCTGGGCACAACATAGATTAGCATTAGCATACTTTAATTTTGGAAAATTGCAAGAGGCTAAAGAGGCTTTAAAAAGGGTGTTAAAACTTGATCCCTTTCACTATGAAGCTATGGTAAACTTAGGAGTTATATTAGCCAGAGAAGGAGACCTCCAAGAAGCTAAGAAGGCCTTCACTTTTACTTTAAAATTTTATCCCAATTCCTATGAAGCTTGGAACAATTTAGGCTTAATAGAATACCAATTAGGCAATTTGGATGAGGCCAAAAATTGTTATGAAAAGGCCATAGAAATCAATCCTCAAAATCCTTCTGCTTATATCAATCTATCTACTATATATATTGCTTTAGAAAAATATGAAGATGCCATAGAAGTTTTAAAAAAAGTGATGGAAATTGCCCCAAACCTTGCAACCGCTTACAATAATCTTGCCGTTGCTTACTATTATAAAGGAGATTTAGAAAAAGCTAAATATTATTTAGAAAAAGCTAAAAATCTCAATTATCACATAAACCCAGAGTTTGAAAAACTTGTCCATGAAGCTCAAAATTCCTAAACCTCCTCTTTGCCCCTTTTGTAAAAGGGTTATTCCTAAACCAACCTTTTTACCCATTGGTTTTTCTGACTATCAAGCTGGAATTTGTGAATGCGGTGCTATTTTTGTAGTTGATGAAACGGGATTTAGCAGAGGAGCAGTTTTTCTTGAAGCTTTACTTATTGCCTGTGATGGAGATTGGGATTTAGCTTTAAGTCTCCTTCCCAATGAAGACTATCAAGAAATCTGGGTTGAAAATTACGACCCCCTAACTCATACAATCCCTGGCGACCCGATGTATGAGGGAAGAAAAATAAGAGGAGCTATCTGTTTTATTAAATTAACCGAAGACCTTGAACAACTTAAAGCCAAAGATAGAGAAAAAAAATTATCTAAAGAAGAACATCCCTTTATAAAAGACTTAAAAGAGGAATATCGAAGAAAGCTTTCAAGAAAGGAGTTAGAAAGTAAAATCTATAATGGCGATTGGGATGAGATTATATGCTATATATTAGGAGAACCTTTAAATTTGCATAGCTTGCAAAAACTCTTATATCATCCTGAGGAAAGCGTAAGAAAAAAAACCTCCCTCATTATAGGAAAGGCTTGTAGCCTATTAGCCTTATCTTCTTCTGAAAAGGTGCTTGATTTTTTAAAAAGACTTCTTTATGCCAGCGCAGATTCTGCAGCCTCTCCTTGGGGAGCCATTGAGGCAGTAGGAGAAATTATAAGAGAAACTGGCACCCGTTATGAATTTTTTATTAAAAATTTATTTGGGTTCTTAATCTATCCAGAATACAGAACCTCTACTCTCTATGCCCTCTATAGAATATCAGAAAAATCCCCTCAACTTATTAAAAAAAATCCTTATTTAAGACTTTTAACGCTTTTCCCAAAGACATCTTCCTTGGATCAAGGTCTCATCATTGGTATTTTTACTAATCTACAAGGAAAAGAGCTTCTTTCATACAAAGATTATCTTAAAGCAGGAGATGTAACAATTTTTGACTATAAAACTTTATCCTATATAACTTTACCTTTATCTTCTCTTTGGGAAGAATACAAAAAAAAAAGTAACGGGAGAGATTAAATGACAGAAAATCTTGTTGAAGAAAAGGATCTTCTTATTGAAGCCTTTAATCTTACACAAAAAGCTCATTCAGCTTGGATAAAGGGTAATATACTTGATGCTATAACTTTTTACAATCAAGCTCTTGAAATCTTTAAAGAATTAGGGCGGTTACCTGAGATGGCTAATATTTTAGAAAAATTGGGAGACATCTACCAACTACGACAAAAATTTGATCAAGCACTGAAAGCCTATAAAGCTTGTTTGGATATCTGTGAACATTTTGAAGATGAAGTAAGCACTGTTATCATAGCAGAAAAAATAGTTTTTGCTTACAAAGAACAAGGGCAATACGAGAAAATGCTTCCCTATTTATATAGAATTTTAGAAATTGCAGAAAAATATAAAGACCCCCATAGAGCAGGAAGGGCCTTAGTTGGAATTGGAGATGTCTATGCAAATTTAGGCCAATTAGAAAAAGCTAAAGAGGCCTATGGTCTTGCTTTAAAAATTTTTAAAGAAATGGGGGCAATTGAACAAAGGAAACTTTTAGAAGAACACCTCAAAAATTTAGAATGATACCCAGTAAAGAGGAAATTCAGAAAAGAGCTTTCTTAATAGATGGAAGTTCCTTTATCTATAGAGCCTATTTCGCAATTCCAGGCTATTTAGCTACTTCAAAGGGTTTCCCTACAAAGGCAATCTTTGGTGTTACCCAAATGTTATTGAAAATCCTAAAGGAATGGGATCCAAAAATAATAGTTTGGTTTATGGATGAAAAAGGGCCAACCTTTAGACATCTCCAATACGAAGATTATAAGGCTACAAGACCAGGAATGCCAGATGATTTAAAGATACAAATTCCCTATATAAAAAACATTGTTTCATCCTTAGGAATACCGGTAGTCTCTGCAGAGGGCTATGAAGCTGACGACCTAATCGCCACTTTTATTGAAACCTTTGACATTCCAGTGCTTTTAATTGCACCAGATAAAGACCTATTATCTTTAATCTCAGAAAGAGTTATAGTTTATGACCCTATAAGAGAGCAGTGGATAACTTTGGAAACTTTTCTTGAAAAATATGGATTTCCACCTTCTTCTTTTCCTGAGTTTCGCGCTTTAGTAGGTGATCCCTCTGATAACATTAAAGGTGTGCCTGGCATTGGAGAAAAAACTGCTAAAACCTTAATTGCAAAATATAAATCCCTGGAACAACTCTTTGCCTCTCTATCTCAATTATCAGATAAAAAATTAAGGTCCAAACTGAACGAATATAAAGAAAGAATAATGCAAAACCTAAATTTATTAAAACTCAAAAAAGATGCACCCCTTCCCTCAAGGGATCTCAACTTCTACTATAGAAAAGAACCAAATTATGAGGACTTAAGAAGCCTTTTCAAATTTTTAGAATTCAAAAAATTTTTAAAAGAAATTCACTTTCCACAGGCTGAATTTTCTCCATTAAAAAATGAAGTAATAACCTTTGAGGCACTAAAAAAATTTTTAAAGGAAAAAAATCCAGAAAAAATAGCGATAATAATAGAAAAATCACCAGGGGGGCTTTTTCAGCTAACTCAGTATAACCTATATGGTGCCCTCTCTCCAGACCTTACTTTTTCTACAGTATTTGAAAAAATTTTCCCAGAGGAATTAAAGGAAATAAAAATAATCCTTTGGGATTATAAAAAATTTCTTTATTTCTTTGATACACCTCTTCCTAAGGTTTTTGATGTAAAACTCGCTGCCTATCTTTTAAATCCTACCTTCAAAAATTACGACCTTCCCACCCTTACTTTTGAATATTTAGACTTACCCCTTTCCGAAAAATCTCCAGATAATGCCCTTCAAGCGGCTTTACTCTATCAATTAGGAGAAGTATTAAAAAAGAAAATTGAAAAGGAAGAACTTAAAACATGGTTAGAATCTGTGGAAACTCCTTTAAGCTATGTGCTTTATAGAATGGAAAAGAAAGGTGTGAAAATTGACCTAAATTATGTAAGGGAACTAAAGGCAACCTATCAAGAAAGATTAAAAGATCTGGAAGAGAAGCTTTATCAATTGGCAGGAAAAGTTTTTAATCCTCGCTCCAATCAAGAGGTAGCCCATATACTTTTTGAAAAATTAAATCTCCCCAAAATCAAAAATACTCAAAAGAGCACTCAACCTTCAACAGATGCCGAGGTGTTAGAAACTTTGGCGCCGCTCCATCCTATAGTTCCCCTTCTTTTACAATATAGAACGCTACATAAATTAATTAGTACTTATCTTGATGTTTTTTTAAAGGAAGTAAGCTTTCCCGGTCATCGCTTGCATACAGAATTTAATCAAACAGGAACTGCTACCGGACGCTTAAGCTCTCAAAAACCAAATCTTCAAAACATACCTATTAAGGGAGAAGAAGGATTAGCCATAAGAAGGGCTATCATTGCCGATGAGGGATGCTACATCATAAGTGCCGATTATTCTCAAATAGAATTGAGAATATTAGCTCATTATTCACAAGATAAAAATTTACTTTCTGCCTTTGCAGAAGATAAAGATATACATGCCTTTACAGCCTCTGAAATCTTTGGTGTCCCCATAGATAAAGTAACTCCTGAGATGAGAAGAGTAGCCAAAGTAATAAACTTTGGCATTGTCTATGGCATGAGTCCTTATGGATTAAGTAAAGAATTAAAAATTGATCCTAAAACTGCTGAAACTTATATTCAAAAATATTTTACACGCTATTCAGGAGTAAAAACATTTATTGAAAATATAATAGAGCAGGCAAAAAATCAAGGATTTGTAGAGACCATATCTGGAAGAAAAAGGTATATTCCTGAGCTTTTTAGCCCCAATAAAAATATTAGAGATTTAGGAAAAAGAATGGCTATAAACACACCCATACAAGGCTCAGCTGCTGACCTAATAAAAGTGGCTATGGTAGCTCTTTTTAAAGCTTTTAAGGAAAGAAATTTAAAAAGTGAAATCGTCCTTCAAGTCCACGATGAACTTCTCATAGAAGCTCCCCTTGAAGAAATTGAGGTAGTTTCTTCCTTAACCAAAACTATTATGGAAAATCCCTTCCCCCATCTTTCACTTGATATAAATCTATCTGTTCCTTTAAAGGTTAATATTTCTGTAGGAAAAAATTGGGCTGAGTGTAAGTTAAAATACGCTTGGATAAGTTTTTATCTTCGGCAGGTTTAGGCTCCCGTAGATATATTATTTCAATTATAAGGAGTAAACAAGTTAAAGTGAATGGAGAAACTATAACTTCTCCCAATTATAAAATAGACCCAGAAAAAGATTATATCACCTATAAGGAAATTCCTATTAGTTACAAAAAATTTTTTTATTATAAGATGTATAAACCTATAGGAATTATCACTTCTACTAAAGATAAAGATCCAACTATTATGGATCTTTTGCCAAAGGATTTATTAGGATATAAATGGATTTTCCCCGCAGGAAGATTAGATAAAGATGCAGAGGGGTTGCTCATATTAACTAACGACGGAGAACTGGCACATAGGATTACCCATCCCAAATGGAAGCTTCCTAAAATCTATGAAATAGTTATAGATAAACCCTTACAAAAGAAGGATAAATCTACTCTTGAAGAAGGGGTTCTTTTAAAAGAAGGAAAAACTCTACCCTCTCAAGTTGAATATTTCAATGATACAGGAACAACACTTAAAATAACTCTTTATGAAGGTAGAT
>JBKBRL010000192.1:0-2367 GCA_046292115.1 Caldimicrobium sp. | reverse complement strand
GCAGGCTAAAGCCTGCGGCTACCATATCTAAAAAATTTTTGGAATGCATTCACAGGCAAGAATGCCTGTGCTACCACGATGGGCGTATAGTAATATGCCCCTATAAGGAAGGCGCAGTTCGTGAATAGCCCCTACCATTTAATATTTTGAAATTAATAATTCCCAAACTGAACCTAAAATAATTAATAAATCCCAAACTATGCCCTTTATAAATGCATTACTACAAAAAACTTACTTTTTAAGCTCAACAAGCAGTTGAATTACCGTATCTATTCTTTGATTCATTTGTGATATCTCCTGACGCAGTTGCCCCACCTGCGTATCCATCTTTTGATTTAGCTGAACTATCTCTTGCCTCAATTGTCCCACCTGAGTGTCTATCTTCTGATTTAGATATTTAAAATCTTCCTCTTGCCTTTTCTTAATCTCAGTTATCTTCTCTAAAATTTCCCCAGTCCTCAGCAGAAATGCCTATACAAGCATCCTCTACACCTTCTCCTTATCTAACACCGCCACCTTCTCTACTAAGCTTTCCCCACCTGAGAAATCAAATCATAAAGAGGACCTAAGAGGGCAATGATAATGATGAACAAGACTATTCCTGCAAAAACTAAAATAACAGGCTCTATAATCTTCGTTAAGGAATCTACAAGATTTTTTACTTCTTGATAATAAAAATTAGCAAGCATCTTCATCTGTTCTTCAAGCCGTCCTGTGGTTTCACCCACTGATACCATTCTTATATCAAGAGGTCTAAAGATTTTTTCTTTTCTCATACTATTTGAGATGCTCTCTCCATTTACCACATCATCTCTCAATCTTTCTACAATTGATTTAAAAAGTTTCCTCCTGTATGCCTCTCTTTTAAATTCAAAAATCATCAAAATATCTATACCCGCGCTTAGCATCAAGGAAAAATACTCAAAAAAGAAGGCTAAAAAATTCAATTTTTTTATTCTTCCCAAAATAGGCAATTTGAGAAGGATTCTATCTACATGAATTTGTGTATATCTGTTGTGATAAAGGACAAAAAAGGTTATAATGATAGATAGAAAGACCAAAGGAATATAAAATTTATACTTACTTAAAAATTCCACAAACTCCATCAATAATACAGTTTGGATGGGAAGTTTTAACTGCATTTCTTTAAAAACTTTTAAGATTTGAGGAAGAACAAAGAAAAACCAAAAAGCTAAGGCTCCAAGCATGGCAAATAAAACAAAGGCCGGGTAAATTAAAGCTCTTTTAATGTTAGAGAGAATTTCTTCAACTCTATAAAGGTGCTGTGAGGCATCTTCTAAAGTACAGTCAAGAGTTCCTGTGGATTCTCCAATTTTAATTAAAGTCTCCACTATGCCTGGAAAGGCTTTCGTTTTCTTGACAGCCTCAGAGAAGGTATCCCCTCTTGCTAAGTGACCTATCAATTGGTTTAAAAGAGATTTTAGTCTTGGTGTCTCCTCTCTTAAATCTTCTAAAGCAGCGCGAAGAGATAAGCCACTTTTTAGCATAAAAGAAAGCTGATGAAGCAGTTCTGCTAAATCTTTTCTTTTATATCTTCTGAAGAGCCCTATTGGTATGAGCCTTCTCTTCGTGCCGTAATCAACCAGAACTAATCCTTGTTGTTGAAGAAAATAATAGAGTTCCTCAACGCTCTCAAAATAACCTTCTGCTTTTATTAAGGTTCCTTCGCTACTTAGTGCCTTATAAGTAAAGACTGGCATTTTATCCCAATACTCGCTTAATCTCTTCTACCGTGGTTATTCCTTTTAATACTTTGTCTTTCGCATCCTCCTTTAAAGTTTTCATTCCAAATTCCAAGGCTTTTTTATAAATTGTTGTTAAGGGAGGGTCTTCACTAATAAGCTTTGCTAAGTCCTCGTTTACAAATAAAATCTCGCAGACAACGCATCTTCCCAAATAGCCCTTATTATTGCATTGATAACAGCCCTTCCCTCTGTAATATACTCCATCTAAAGGAAGTCCATAATACCGTAGAAGCTCTTTGTTTGGGGTATAGGGCTCTTTGCAAAAGGGACAAATTTTTCTAACTAATCTTTGTGCAATTACTCCTTTAAGAACAGCGCCTAAAAGGTCTGATTTAATGTTCATATCCTTTAGACGGGAAATTGAGGAAATTGCGTCATTTGTGTGTAGGGTGGATAAAAATAGATGTCCTGTTAAAGCTGCCCTCAATGCCATTTGTGCAGTCTCCTCATCTCTCACTTCGCCTACTACAATCACATCTGGATCAAGCCTTAAAAAGGCTCTAATAGCTCTTGCAAAGGTATAACCAATTTCCTCATTAACTTGGGTTTGTCTGGCTAAGGGCAATAAATATTCAATGGGATCTTCTACGGTAAGGACCTT
>JBKBRL010000191.1:0-2374 GCA_046292115.1 Caldimicrobium sp. | reverse complement strand
AGTCTTTAAGAGGATCTTTTAGAATTGAAAAGTTAGTTCTCCTTTTTTAGCTCCTACTTTTAAATATCCCGTAGCTCCTATAGGAAAGGGGTAATTTTTAGAACTATGGCCAAAGGGGAAAGCATAGGCAATGGGAATGTGCAAAGGTAAGTATTCTTCAATCTGCGCCAAAAATGCTAAAGGTGAAACCTCTCCTAAATCTCCAAGCATAAGTCCTTTTAAGCACTCTCTGGGTAAAGTATATAAAATCTGTAAAAAATTTCTTACAAGTTTGTATAATTTTTCATTCACTTCTTCAATTAAAAGGATAATCTTCTCTTCCATGGGAAAATAGGGTGTACCACAGAGAGAAGCTATAAGAGAAAGATTCCCCCCGATAATAATCCCTTCGCCTTGACCTTCTCTATAAGCTTTGCCAAAAAGTTTCCCTTGGAGGGTTTTGGAAAACAAATTAGCTTTAAGTCTATTAAAAGATTCTTTACTAATTTCTGGTAAATTAATGACCATAGGGGCATGCAACCCTTTTATCCTAAATTTTTTCCAAAAATATAGATGTAGCACCGTTATATCAGAAAAACCAATAAGGATAGGAAAGGATGAAGAGTGGGAAATTTGTTCTTGGAAAAGGTTATCCAAATAAGGAAGGAGTTGTATTGCTCCAAAGCCTCCCCTTGCTGCCCAAAGATGAGTAAATCGTCCATAGGTAATTATTTCATAGAGTAAGAAGGCTTTTTGAGCTGGAGGTGCCTCAGCAAAATCAACAAAACTTTTAAAGGGAATGGCATTTTTTTTTAAAATCTCTAAGGACCGTTTATAAATAATTCTGTTAGGAGGACTTGATGGTTGAATTATCGCTATGGATGGTGTAATTTCCATAAATAGAAGAGTCCATCCAATGTCAAGGTTTGATCCAATTTTTCAATTCTTTTTGAATAAGGGACAATATAAGAGGCTAAACCTCCTGTAGCTACAATAAGTGGATCTTCTTTCATTTCCTCAGCTAATAGCTCAACTAATCTATCAGCAAGACCAGCAAATCCAAAAATTAATCCACTTTTTATGGCTGATATGGTATCTTTTCCAAGAGAGCTTTTAGGTGGTTCAGTAAAATCCACTTTAGGAAGTTTTGCTGTTCCACGAAAAAGGGCTTCCATAGAGAGTCTAAGTCCAGGTGCAATTGCTCCTCCCAAGTAAACTCCCTTTCCAGAAACACAATCAAAGGTTATAGCTGTTCCAAAATCAACAATTATTAAGGCTCTTTCGTACTTTTTCCATCCTCCTAAGGCATTGGCTAATCTATCTGCTCCAACTTCACAAGGATAAAGAAGGTCAATGGGAATTTTAACGGTATCTGCTTTGGCAACAATTACCTCTCGAGCTAACCATCTTTTCCCAAGCTCTATCCAAAAATTCTCCACTGATGGAACCACGCAGGCTATGGTAACTCCTTTTATCTCCTTCGGAGCAACTTCAAAAAGCCTTAAAAACTCTAAGAGTTTTACAAAAAGCTCCTCTGCAGAGACAACCGCTACTGTTTTAAAACTAAAAAAAGCTCTAATAACTCCAAAGGAATCATATAAAGCACAAGCAGTTGAAGTATTACCTACATCAACTGCTAACACTAAATCTGACATAACAAATAACTCACCCAAAAGTCTTTTTCTTTCCTTTTTAGAATTTTAAATTTTCCTTTCAATCCTTCACTAATTTCCTCTTCCATTCCTACAGTAAAACCGGAAATAATATAATACTTTCCAGCCATAAATTCCTCCCTTTTGAATAAATCTAAAAGAAGACCCTTATAGAGATTTGCTAAAATAAGTTCAAAAGAAAAATCTCTCCAAGTTCTAACATCTCCCTCAAAAATCTCTGCTTTAAGATTATTTAGCTGCAAATTTTTAGAGGTAACCTTTATACATAGAGGATTTATATCCACTGCATAAACCAAAGCTCCTAATTTAGCCCAAAAAAGAGTGAGAATACCAGAGCCACAGCCTAAGTCCAAAACTTTAGAAGGTAGTCCCTTTTCTATATAAAACTCGTAGCTTTGCTCTAACATTAGAGAAGTTGTGGGGTGTGTGCCCTCACCAAAGACTACACTTGGGTCAAAAAGAATGTCCCAGGTTCCCTCAAACCAGAGAGGTGCTATTTTAAAGGGTCCCACTTCATATGGCTTAAGAACTCTTCCTTCATTCCATTGAGAGTAGGGCACCACATCTTTAATCTCCAAAACCAATCCATATTTCTTACAAAGTTCTTCAACTATTTCATCCTTTGGCTTGTGAAAAAAAAGCACCCCTATACCATCTTCTTCCCAATATCCAATTAAATCTGGATCTTCAAAATTCTTTAGCTCCCTATGACCTTCCCTAAA
>JBKBRL010000190.1:0-2387 GCA_046292115.1 Caldimicrobium sp. | reverse complement strand
CCAGTAATATATTTAAAGATGAGAGAGATCCTCCTGGATGACCACTTTTTGCCAGTGTTGTGGCTAAAATTATTCTTCTGGCACATCTTTTAAAAGAACTTTCTAAGATTTTTATTTCTGGCTCATCTAAATATGCCTTCTCTATATCCAATTTTATCATTTTAAAACCTCTTTAGAAAAAATTTAGACTGGATTCTAATTCTAAGGCTGAGAAAATCAAGTATTTTTCTTTTCTCTTTTCATTGCTATAAGACCTGTTCTTATAATTTCTTTGATGCCCATGGGACGAAGTAGCTCTATCACCGCTTCTAATTTATTTTGATCCCCTGTAACTTCAATTATGTAAGATCTAGGTGTTACATCGACTATTTTTAATCTGAAAATTTCACAGATTCTAAAAATTTCTTCTCTATTTTCCTTTTCTGCTCTAACTTTAATGAGAGCCATTTCTCTTTCTACATAATCTCCCTCTTCAGTAACATCAACAACTTTATAGACATCTATAAGTCTCCTTAATTGTTTGATTATCTGTTCAATGATTTGATCATCCCCTCTTGTCACAAGAGTAAGATGGGATAAAGTTGGATCAAGTGTTTCTGCAACACATAGACTGTCAATATTGAAACCCCTCCCACTAAAAAGTCCTGCTATGCGAGCCAAAGCTCCTGGGGTGTTTTCCACTAATACAGAAAGAGTGCATTTCCTTTCACTCATATTTTTTTCCCCCTTACACTAAAATCATCTCTGTAGTCGCTTTGCCAGCTGGAACCATTGGGAAAACATTTTCTTCAGGTGCTATGATTACATCTAATATTACAAGTTTATCTATAGAAAGCGCCTTTTTAAGGGCTGGTTCAACTTCTTGAGGTTTTGTTATTCTCATTCCTACTGCTCCATATGCCTCAGCTAATTTAACAAAGTCTGGTTGAGTTATAAATTTAACAGCTGAATATCTCCTTTCATAAAAAAGCTCCTGCCATTGTCTAACCATTCCTAAGTAACCATTGTTTAAAATGATAATTTTAATGGGTAATTTTTGATCCATAGCTGTAGCTAATTCTTGAATGTTCATCTGAATGGAACCATCGCCAGCTATATCGATAACTAATTTACCAGGATTTCCTATTTGAGCTCCAATAGCTGCTGGAAAGCCAAACCCCATAGTGCCTAAACCACCAGAAGTTATAAGTGTACGAGGGTATTTAAATTTATAAAATTGTGCAGTCCACATTTGATTTTGTCCCACCTCTGTACATATTATAGCTTCCCCTTTGGTTAATTCATATAGTTTTTCTATCACAAATTGTGGTTTTATATAATTGGGATCTTCCTTATAACAAAGGGGATAACGTCTTTTCCAGATGTCAATTTGTTCCCACCATTCCTTAAAGCGTTCTTTCCAATACCTTTTTGGCTTACCAACGCTTTTAATAATTTCATTTAACCTTTCCAAAGCTCTTTTACAGTCACCTACAATGGGAATATCAACTTTGACATTTTTTTGAATCGTTGTGGGATCTATATCAATATGAATAATTTTTGCGTTTGGTGCAAAGGCATCGACCTTTCCAGTGACTCTGTCATCAAAACGAGCCCCAACCGCTAACAATACATCACAATTAGCTACAGCCATATTTGCATAATAGGTGCCATGCATCCCAAGCATACCCAAAGATTGATCGTGGTCCCCAGGGAATCCACCTAATCCCATGAGTGTCATTGTGACCGGAAGATTTAATTTTTCAGCAAGTTCTTTAACTTCTTCTGAGGATCCCGAGGAGATGACCCCTCCACCAATTAAAAAAACAGGCCTTTCAGCTTGGTCTAAAAGTTGATAGGCCCTTTCAATTTGTTTTATGTGAGGTTCATAATTAGGTTTATAACTTCTTAGTTGAATCTCTTCAGGATAATTAAACTCCCCTTTGCTTTGTTGAACATCTTTAGGAAGATCTACAACCACTGGCCCAGGTCTTCCTGTCTTAGCAATATAAAAGGCTGCCTTGAGGATCCTTGGTAAATCTTCAATCTTTTTTACTAAAAAATTATGCTTAGTAATGGGCCTTGTAATTCCTGTGGTATCTACTTCCTGAAAGGCATCATTCCCTATTAGTTTCGTAGGTACTTGACCCGTTAAAATAACTACGGGAATTGAATCCATATATGCTGTAGCAATTCCTGTAACTGTATTTGTAGCACCTGGCCCTGAGGTTACCAAAGCTACTCCCACTTTCCCAGTAGAACGGGCAAAACCATCAGCTGCATGTGCTGCCCCTTGTTCATGTCTAACTAATACATGGTGAATCTCTTGCGTTTTATATAACTCATCATATATATCTATTACTGCCCCTCCAGGGTAACCAAAAATAACCTCTACACCTTCTCTCTTT
>JBKBRL010000189.1:0-2389 GCA_046292115.1 Caldimicrobium sp. | reverse complement strand
GAGAGCTCCTCTTTAATTCTTTTAAGCTCTCCTTCCTTCTCAAGAAGAGCTATGAACTCTTGCAAACTATTTATAGCCATCCTTTTCCTCCCTTAATTTTCTGTTATCTCTTTTCTAAAACTAAAATCTACCTCTATAGGATATTCACCTGTGAAGCAGGCTAAACATACTTTTTCTTTCAAATCACCCACAGAGTTTAATAAACCCTCTAAACTTAAGTAGTATAACCTATCAATGTCCAAAAATTTCCTTATTTCTTCTACGCTATGCTTTGCGGCAATCAATTCTGAAGCCTTGGGAAAATCTATGCCAAAAAAACAGGGATATTTAATAGGTGGACAAGAAATGAGAAAGTGAACCTTTTTAGCCCCTGCAAGCTTTATACTTTTAATTCTATTTTTGCTGGTTGTGCCACGCACCAAAGAATCATCTATAACTATGACCTCCTTTCCCTTTATAAATTCCTTTATAGGATTTAGTTTTAATCTTACAGAAAGGTCTCTCAGTCTTTCAGAAGGCTGAATAAAGGTGCGACCTATGTAATGGTTTCTTATTACACCGAATTCTAAAGGTATTCCACTTGCTTGAGAATAGCCTATCGCAGCATAGGTCCCTGAATCTGGAAAGGGCATAACAAAATCTGCAGAAAGGGGACATTCTCTATATAGATTAAACCCTAAATTCTTCCTTACTAAATACACATTTTTTTGGAATATAAGGCTATCAGGTCTTGCAAAATAGATAAATTCAAATATACAATGACTTAACTTGGAGTTTTTCCCTTCAAAGGGAAAATAGGATTGAAGTCCTCCCTCATCAATTATAATAATTTCTCCTGGTTGAACATCTCTAAGGTATTCTGCCCCTAAAAGGTCAAAAGCGCATGTTTCTGAAGCAAGAATATATCCGCCATTTAACATTCCAAGAGATAATGGTCTAAAACCTAAGGGATCTCTAAAGGCAACTAATATATTTTCCCAGAGAAGGACAACGGAATAGGCTCCTTTTATTTGCTTCATGGTCTCACTTATTGCCTGAAGGAGTCCCTTTTTTAAATTCTTAACAATAAGATGGACTATTACTTCACTATCAAGGGTAGTTTGGAAAATATGCCCTTCCTCCTCCAATTGGCAACGAAGTTGATAGGCATTCGTTAAATTTCCGTTATGTGCTAAGGCTAAAGTTTTTTTGCTATATTTCACACAAAAGGGTTGTACATTTTGTATAACCGATGAGCCCGTTGTTGAATATCTAACATGTCCAATGCCAATTTCTCCTGGTAAATCTTGCAAAATTTTTTCATTAAATACTTCACTAACTAACCCTAAATTTTTATAATCTCTTACCTTTTTTCCATCGTAAACAGCAATTCCAGCACCTTCTTGTCCTCTATGCTGTAAAGCATACAATCCATAAAATAAATATTTTGAAACTTCTGGTACTCCATAGATCCCCACTATTCCACACATATTATTAATCCCCCCTATTCAACTATACCTCCCACAGTAAGTTCTGGTATTCTTAAAGTAGGTTGCCCATCGGAGACCGGCACTCCTTGACCATCTTTTCCGCAGGTGCCTGCTTCAAAGTGCAAATCTCTCCCCACCATATCAATACTCTTTAATACCTTTGGTCCGTTTCCTACAAGAGTTGCTCCCTTTACAGGATAAGCAATTTCACCTTTTTCTATATAATACCCCTCTACCACCTCAAATACAAAATCTCCTGTTAAAGGATTAACCTCCCCTCCTCCCATTTTTTTTACCAAAATACCTCGAGGAACTGACTTTATAATTTCCTCTGGAGTATGCTCACCAGGAGCTATATATGTATTGGCCATGCGTGGAATAGGTAGATGACGAAAATTCTCTCTTCTCCCATGGCCATTAGGCCTTTTCCCCCATTTTAAAGCAGTATACCTATCATAGAGAAAATTTTTTAAAACACCCCTTTCTATCAAAACTACTTTTTCAGCAGGAACTCCTTCATCGTCTATCTCATAAGATCCATATAAATGGGGTATAGTGGGGTCATCAATTACAGTTATAAGAGGACTTGCTACTTTTTCCCCTATTTTTCCTGCATAGACAGATAAACCTTCTTCTGCATGATCTGCTTCAAGCCCATGCCCCACAGCTTCGTGAATCATAGTGCCCCCTGCTTCTCCTGCTAAAACTACCGGCATAACTCCTGCCTTTGCCTTCCTTGCAGAAAGCATAATTAATGCTAAATTACTTGCCTTCTTCCCGAGAAAATAAAGCTCTAAATCTAACTCTAAGGCTCTTTCTAAAGAAAGTGAATAGCCCTTAGCTTCATAGCCCCGCTCAAGGACTCCATCTTTCTCCACAACAACTACAGCTATAAGACGTACATACTCTCTCTTTGTCTC
>JBKBRL010000188.1:0-2395 GCA_046292115.1 Caldimicrobium sp. | reverse complement strand
AAATCATTTTTTTTCAATCCATGTTCCTTAATGAGCTTTGGTATCAAATATCTTTTGGCAATCTCCAATTTTTCTTTAAAGGTGTAGCCCGATAAATAGATTACTTCCATTCTATCCAAGAGAACCCTTGGAATGGGTTCAACCATATTAGCTGTAGCAATAAAAAAAACATTAGATAGGTCAAAGGGAACATCTAAATAATGATCAACAAATTCTTTGTTTTGTTCTGGATCAAGGACTTCTAAAAGAGCTGCTGCTGGATCTCCTTGAAAGGAGATGCAGAGTTTGTCTATTTCATCTAATACAAAAACAGGATTGTTTACTCCTGCCTGTTTTATTCCCTGAATAATTCTTCCTGGTAACGCTCCCACATAGGTTCTTCTATGTCCTCTAATTTCAGCCTCATCTCTTATGCCACCTAAGGCAACTCTAACAAATTTTCTTCCAATTGCCCGAGCTATTGACTTTCCAAGACTTGTTTTTCCTACTCCAGGTGGTCCAACAAAACATAGAATAGCACCCTTTGACTTGGGATTGATCTTTTTTACCGCTAAGAATTCTAACAGCCTTTCCTTTATCTTCTCTAAATCATAATGATCCTCATCTAAAACCTCTTTTACTTTTTTTAAATCGAGGTTGTCTTTTGTAGAAATACTCCAGGGAAGTTCTATGAGCCATTCTAAATAGTTTCTAATAACTGTAGCCTCAGCAGCTTCTGGATGCATCATCTCAAGACGCTTTAGTTGCCGCAGGGCTTCTTCTTCTACCTTCTTTGGCATCTTGGCTTTTTTTATCTTTTTCTTTAGGTCCTTTATTTCCGATTCAATATCCTCTTCTTCTCCCAACTCCCTTTTAATAGCTCTTAATTGCTGTCTTAAAAAATATTCCCTATGAGACCTCCCCATTTCTTCTTGGGCTTCGCTTTGTATTTTATTTTGCAAAGTAATTATTTCCATTTCTTGGAGAAGAATTTTAGAAACCTTCTTCAACCTTTCTTCACCATCTAAGGTTTCTAAAAGATCTTGTGCTGTGGGGACCTTTAGCTTTAGATAAGTCACAACTAAGTCAGAAAGTCTTCCGGGTTCTTCTATAGATTGAATAGCGTGAGAGATTTCTGGTGTTAAGATATTTTTCAAATTTAATAATTTTTCCATATTTTCTTTTACAGAGCGCATTAAAGCTTCTATTTCAGGGGTGATTACTTCAGGTTCTCTTTCCTTGCAAGGTTCGATTTTAACTTCAAAATATGGTTCACTCTTCAGAAATTCTTTGATTTCCACGCGAGATAAAACTTGGACAATTACCTTTTTTCTATTTTCTGAAAGATTAATACTTTTAAGTATCAAAGCTATGGTTCCAATTTTATAAAGATCTTTCTCTTCAGGATTTTCTATACGAGTTTTCTTTTGTGCGACTAAGACAATTAACTTCTCTCGAGCTTGGGCTTCCTCAATTGCTTTTAGAGATCTTGGTCTTCCCACAAAGAGAGGGACTACCATCGAAGGAAACAACACCATATCCCTTATTGCCATCATTGGCAAAATTTCAGGTACATCAACAATTTCTCCTTCTTGTAATTCTGTCAAATTGATTTCCAAATCCTCTGTCATTTTAACTCCTTTCCCAAAGATATTTCTTTAAAAAATTTTTCCATTCTCTTTTAATTTCATAATAGGTGTGGTTCCTATGCTTATAATATCTCCCCTTTTTAATAAAAGTTGCCAAGGTTCTCTCAATTATACCTATATTTTCTAACAATTTAATACTTTCCATAGTTTCTTTCAAGTCTAAACGAAGCCTACGAGATATAAATTTTGCACAATCAGGCTCATGAAAAAAAAGATCTTTTAAAATTGCCCTTTCCTTTTCATTTAATACCTGTAGAAAAAAAATTTCTCTTTCCATCTTTGTCTAATAAGAGTTCTAAGTATGATCAAAATAAAAATTTATAGCACCCTTTGCACCATTGAAATTGTGTATCATTTGTCTTATTCAAGTAATATCTTAACTATGTAAGATTTAAAAGATAGATTGAGACTTAGGATAGGGCTTCTCTTCATTCACAAGCAAGCCTTCTCTTGTAGGATATTCTATGGTTAGGGTATTCACGATGTTTCCATAGCGTCATAATAAAAAATCTCCTTTAATAACACAGCACGAATTGTTTTAATAATGAACTATGATCTGGGAATTTTCACCGTGTCACAAAAGGTTTATTTTTAAAAAAATTTACCATGCAAAAAAAGGGTTGTCAATATAATATATAAGTCTTCGAAAAAACCTATGCTGTGATAAAAATGAGTAGAGAAAAATTTATAAAAGAGATAAGCTAAACATCTTAGCCAATTTCTTTTTATCTAATTCTTAGGATGAAATCAAACTCAAAGCACTTGCA
>JBKBRL010000187.1:0-2417 GCA_046292115.1 Caldimicrobium sp. | reverse complement strand
GTGGCCACAAACCCCCCTTTAATTCTTCTCATTATTACCACTTTTTATGTTTTGTTAGGCCCCCTTTTATTTTTTAAAAAAACAGGGACAAGAGCGATAAAAAAAATCTTGAAGAAAGATAAAAATTAGATATACTCAGTACTATAGTCCAGGTTATAGCTTGCTCTATCTAAGTTAAAAGCTTTGTACTTTTCAGACCTTTATTGTATAAAGTTTAAGGAATTACACTATAGATGAGGATAATATTAAAGGAACCTTGCAAATTTGACAAATATTTAAGTTTAGGTTATAATTTTTTTTAAAATTCACTTATTTTATAAGTTTTTTTAAAATTTTACAGGAGGATTGAAATGAGTAGAGCAGAGAGACTTTTGAATATTGGCTTCGGTAACTTTGTAGTTGTTGATAGAGTGATTGCTATTGTTAATCCTAATTCAGCTCCGATGAAGAGGCTCAAAGAAGAAGCAAAAGAGACAAAAAGGCTTATTGACGCTACCCAAGGTAGAAAGACACGCTCTATCATAATTACCGATAGTAATCATGTTATTCTATCAGCTATTCAGGCTGAAACCATAGCTCAGAGATTTTCTTCAGATATTATAAAAATAAAAGAAGAGGAAGAGTAAGGCTTGAATAGGCTAATTTTAATTGTTTCAGGCCCATCTGGAGCAGGGAAGAGTACTCTCTTGAAAGGGCTTCCTGTGGATGAGTTTTATTTTTCCATTTCACACACTACCCGGCTACCTCGCCAAGGAGAGACCCATGGTAAGGAGTATTATTTTGTAAATAAAGAGACCTTTTTAAAAATGCTTGAGGCAGGAGAGTTTTTAGAATGGATTGAGGTCCATGGAAATTTTTATGGAACTTCCATAAAAGAGGTTGAAAAAGCCTTTTCTCAAGGCAAACATTTGGTATTAGATGTGGAAGTCATAGGGGCAAGTGCCCTTAAGAGAAAATTTGGCCCCTCTGCTCTTTCTATCTTTATTCTTCCACCTAATCTTAAAATCTTAGAAGAGCGGTTGAGGAAAAGAGGGACAGAAAGTGAAGAAAAAATTAAGGAAAGATTAGAAAGAGCAAGATTAGAAATCTCATTTGCCCCTCTTTTTGATTATGTCATCATAAATGATTTCCTTACCGAGGCAAAGAATAACTTTTTGTCTATAATAAAGGCAGAGCTTTGTCGCCCCTGGCGTATAAACTGGTTTAATGAGTAAAGTAATATGGGGTATTAATCCCCTATTAGAGGTTTTAAAAACTCAGCCCCATCTCATAGAAGAAATTATCTTTGAAAAAAAAACTTTTTCCGGCAAAAAATTTCAAATTTTAGAAAAAGCTAAAAAATTAAATATTCCAATAAAATTTTACATAAAGGAACCTTTTTGCCCTCCAAAGGTTCCCAAAGAAGCAAATACACAGGGAGTAGTAGCCTACCTGAAAGAGTTTCATTATGCCTCTTTAGAGGAAATAGAAGAGCGCTGGGTTAAAAAACAGGAATTACCTTTGGTGGTTGCCTTGGATGAAGTTGTGGATCCACAAAATGTTGGAAGTATTTTAAGAGTTTCTGATGCTTTGGGTGCTCATGGGGTAATTTTACAAAAACATAGAGCCTGTGAAATTACTTCAACAGTTATAAAGGTCTCTTCAGGATCGGCTTTTCATTTACCCGTTGTGCAAGTAAAAAATCTTAAAGAGGCGATAAATTTTTTTTCTAAAAAGGGCTTGTGGATTATCGGGCTTTCTCATAAGACTGAAATGCCAATTTTTGAACTGGACCTTAGAGTGCCACTTCTTATCATAGCAGGTAATGAGGCCAAAGGAATTAGACCTTCAATCATAGAAAAATGTGATTTCTTAGCTAAAATCCCCATGCTTGGAAAAATTGAAAGTTTAAATGTAGCTCAAGCAACGGCTATTGCACTTTATGAAGTTTTAAGGCAAAGAATAAAAAATTCTTAGTGTAAGTAAACTTACTTACAGGATTCGTTCCTTCAACCTCCACTTAAATAAAAGGCAAGAATTTTTTCTTCTACCTCTCTTCTAAAACCCCTTGTTTCTAAAGGTTTGTAAGATAACAGTTCAGTAAAATTTGGTATTACTTCAGAACTCCCTTTTTTAATGGTCATTGGATAAATCTCAATGCAGTAAAAGTCTTCCCTATTAGTTAAAATTGCATAATAGGGAGGTGGATTAAAAAAGAGACGAGCAATGGCTATAAGAGGGCGCTTCAAATGGCTAAGACCTCTCTTACTGGGATGATAATCAAGTATAAGTAAATATTTTTCCTGATATATAACAATTAGTAGAAGATAAAAGGAAAAGGAAAGTTCATTACAAGAAAAATAGTATTTTTGCTGTAGGATTATCGTATTTTCTGGATAGCCTTTTTGGAGAAAAAGATTTTTTAAAAAAGTTATAAT
>JBKBRL010000186.1:0-2417 GCA_046292115.1 Caldimicrobium sp. | reverse complement strand
TAAATATAATTAAAACAATCTTTGAATGTGATATTTTAAATTAGTGAAGACATAACTTAAAAACCTTGACAAAGAATTTTTTTTTGTTATAAGTAAGATAATGGTAAATTTAGGAAGCTTATGGCAAAAATTATCTAAGTTTACTTCAAAAATTTCAAATTCTTCCAATTTAGGATTAGATGTAGGAACTTATTCTCTAAAATTGGCAGAAATTTCCATTAAAAATAATAGACCAGTCCTTGAAGGATTTTCTCAGGCTAAGGTTTATGAAAACACTATTATTAATAAGCTCATTCAAAATTCAGAGATTTTAAAAACTGTTCTTAAAAATCAGTTTCAGAATTTTTCACCAAAGACCCATAAAATTTTTTATGCCTTACCCCATGAGTTGACCCTTTTTGGCAATTTTAACATAGACAATCCTAACGATTTGCATGCTATCAAAAAACAAATTGATGATGAGATTCCCTATCAGGTAGATGATGTTTATTATAGTTATTTTACTTTTCCTGAAAAAAATTATTTTATAGTCTATTATTTAGTGTCAAAAAAGGATAATATTGATCTAATAAGGAACATATTGGCAGAATTAAATTATTCTGTGGAAAATATAAATGTAGATTCTATTTTGTTTCACAATTTTTTAGAATTTCTCTATGGGCAAGAAGAAAAGTTAATAATTGATTGGGGAGAAACGAAAATAAATCTCCATTTCACTAATAAGGATTTACCAATTTTTACTAGAGAATTATTCAAATTAGGAATAAAACAAATAAAGAAAGAAGTAATGAGTGAGTTAAAAGTACCTTTAGATATAGCAGAAAAAATGATTCATAATACACCTGATGACGAGAGGAAATCTATAATAAAAAAAATATTAATAAATTATATAAAATCTTTAGTAGAGGAAATTCAAATAACGATAGACCTTGTGCAGAAAAAGTATAATGTGAATCCTACAAAATTTTATTTAGTGGGTGGAGGTGCAAGAATTGGTAATATTTTAAAAATATTATCAGAACTTCTAAAAGTTAACTTTCAAGAAATTAAAATAGAAGAAAAAATTGGATTATCCGATAATATTGATAGAGATTATCTTAAAATAATTAATACGCAAGGGGTCTTGGCAGTTGCTGCTGCAGTAGAGCCCTTTATATAATTAATAGCTATGATAATTAAATTTAATCTAATTCCTAAGGAAAAAATAGAAGAAATAGAAGCATTAAAGGAAAGACCTTACCTTTTTTTGAAAAGTTACTTTGTTCTTCTTCTTATTATGCTTTTGGGAGTGTGTAGTTTTGTAATTCTAAAACAAAGAGAAGTTTCTTTATTAGAAAAAACAAAAAAGGAAAAGGAAGAAGCATTGACAAAATATAAATATACGGCACAGAAAGTAAAAGAAATGGAGAAAGATATAGAAGAACTTAAGAAGAGAATAGAAACCCTTGTTGCCCTAAAATCAAAGCAGGGTAAAAATTTAAAAAATTTAAATATTCTACTAAGCATGGCTAACCCATCTAAGGTTATTTTTACAAATTTAAAACTTGAAAGTTCAAAGGCAAATATAAAAGGGTTAGGTTTAGATATGGATTTTTTAGCTCACTATATGGGGGAATTGGAAAAAAATAAGGAAATAGTAAAGAATGTTAATCTAAAAATTGCACAACAACAAACCATAGGAGATTTAAAGGTTATAAATTTTGAATTAGAGGTATTCTTTTAAATAGGTTTATGAAATTAGAGCTTATAACTACTATAATTGATCGACTAAAATTATGGGAAGAAGAAAGTAGTCGAAGAGAAAAAGTCTTTTTACTCATACTTACAATACTCTTGCCTCTTTTTCTTATCTATAAGTTTTATTTCTCCCCTATTCAAGAGAAGATTAAAAAATATCAAGAGGAGGTTAACAATCTCAGTTTACAAATTGCAAAGTTAGAAGCCTATCAAAAAAAAGAAAAAGATATAGAAATACAACTTAATGAGCGAAAAAAGTTTTTAAAAGAGGTTAAAGATATCCTCCCAACAGAAAAAGAGATACCCTTACTTTTAAAAAATGTATCAACTATGGCCAAGCAGTCTCAACTTGAAATCCTTAGCTTTACTCCCCAAAACGAAGAAAAGAAAGATTATTATGTTGCTATTCCCTTTGAAATAAATCTTAAGGGTTTTTTTCCCAATATTATTACCTTTTTGAACAAAGTAGAAACTATGGAGCGGTTAATCACTCTTGAAAATATTGAATTTATACCCCAAGAAAAAGAAGATAAACTTTTAGTTAAATGTTTGTTTTCCACTTATAGATATACTGGCGAGCTCCATAAGGGAAATAATACAAAGGATAAGCAAAAATGAGAATATTGTTGAATTATATTCTTCTTGTACTTTTACTTTTAATTAATACTGGATGTAAAGAA
>JBKBRL010000185.1:0-2422 GCA_046292115.1 Caldimicrobium sp. | reverse complement strand
CAACTTATGAGCCTGATTAATCTTTTTGTTGAGTGCCCTTTTTAACTTAAAGTTTTAGCTTGTTTTATAAGATTTTAAGTTAAACTATTTCAAGCATGCGCATCACGGCTTGATAAGCTTTTTTACGGACTTCTTCCTCTAAAATCACCTCAAATTCATCCTTTTCCAGGGCATTTAATACATCCTCTAAGCGCGTCTTTTTCATGGAAGGACAAAGCCTCTTTTCAGGAGCTGGATGATAAAACTTTTTATGGGGATTTTCCTTAGATAAAGGGTAGAGCAAACCTACTTCAGTGCCTATAATAAACTCTTCATTGGGCAATTCTCTTGCTAATCTTAACATACCTGAAGTAGAAGCTACATAATCAGCAAGGTCAATAACCTCGGGACGGCATTCAGGGTGAGCAATAAATATGGCATTGGGATGTCTTTTTTTTGCAGCTAAAACTTCTTCTGGAGTTAACATATGATGAAAAGGACAAAAACCTTCAAAATAAAGGATCTTTTTATGGGGGAAAAATCTTTGGACATAACGAGCAAGGTTCATATCTGGTAACATAAGGATGGTCTCATCTGGTAGAGTACTTACAACTTTTACAGCATTAGCAGAGGTACAACAGACATCACTTAATGCCTTTACTTCTGCAGTAGAATTAACATATGTGACCACAGGAACTCCAGGATAACTTTCTCTCAACTTTCTTACTTCCTCCGGTGTAATCATACTTGCCATATCACAACAGGCACCAGCTACAGGGATTAATACCTTCTTCTGGGGTGATACGATCTTTGCCGTTTCTGCCATAAAGAAAACTCCACAAAATACAATAACCTCAGCATCAGTTTTACTGGCTTTAAGACTTAATTCTAAAGAATCACCCCTTAAATCGGCAATGTCCTGTATCTCCGGAGGCTGATAATTATGGGCAAGAATTATAGCCTTTCTTCTTTCTTTTAATTCCAAAATCCTCTCTATTAGCTTCTCCCTCTCCATCAAAATCCCTCAAATTTAAAAGCAATAATTTAGTAATATTTACTTATTATATTTTAAAGTAAAATTAACTTTTAGCAATATCTAAGAGGGTTTTTTCGCTCAACATCATATTAAAGTTTTCAAGTATAAAATTTAGATGGCAAAAAATTTCAAAAAGCCTCAATTAAAAAATTTTAACCCCCTTTTTGCTTGCATTATTTATTTAACCAGATAAGGCTTTATATAATCCTTCAAAATATTCATAGGGAATAGATAAATTTCCAAGGCCTTTTCCTAATTTTATATCTGGTTTATTGGCGCCATGAAAATCACTTCCTCCGGTAATTAGAAGTTTAAAATATTTGGCTTTTTCAAAAAGAAATTGAGTGAATTCCTTATTATGTTCCGTATAGAAAACTTCCATTCCCCTTAGTCCTAAGTCAACTAAGGTTTCTAAATATTGGGTTAGCTCCTCCCTTTTAAGTTTTAAAGTGATAGGATGGGCTAAAACTGGGATGCCCCCGCTTTGCAAAATCTTCTCTATGGCTGTTTTTGGTTCAAGTAGTGCTTTGGGCACATAAGCTTGCGCACCCTTACGTAAATACTTCTCAAAGGCTTCATCAAAACTTTTTACCACACCCTTTTCTACTAAAAGTTTAGCAAAATGAGGTCTGCCAATTTCTCCTTTAGCTATAGATACTAACTCTTCCCAGGTAATATCTATTCCTAAATTTTTTAACTTTTCTATCATTTGAAGATTTCTTTTTTCTCTGGCTAAATGTAATTCCCGTAAAGTATCTTGTAGAGATTCAATTTTGGGCGATAAAAAATATCCTAAGAGATGAAAATGTCCAGGACCATCAAATTTAACGCTAATTTCTACTCCACAGAGAAAAGGAAGCTTTAAATCCTCTGCAGTGTAATAGGCCTCTTCTAAGCCTGAAAGAGTATCATGATCTGTTAAA
The DNA here is from genome assembly GCA_046292115.1 of Caldimicrobium sp. Lineage (GTDB taxonomy): Bacteria > Desulfobacterota > Thermodesulfobacteria > Thermodesulfobacteriales > Thermodesulfobacteriaceae > Caldimicrobium. Next base: position 484 of record JBKBRL010000185.1, on the reverse strand, counting down.
GCTAAAGCCTTAAGGCCTTCTTTCTTAGCAAGATAAACTAATTCTTTTGGGCTAAGGGTTCCATCTGAGGCAGTGGAATGGGTATGAAGGTCTATCATTAAAGGCTCCTATGTTTTAGATTCTTTAGCTTCATATGAGGCTCTAATAAAATCTACAAAGAGAGGATGGGGAGCTAAAGGTTTAGATTTAAATTCAGGGTGGAATTGCACCCCTATAAACCAGGGATGGTCTTCTAATTCAACAATCTCCACTAATTCATTGTTAGGAGAAGTTCCAACTATTCTTAATCCTGACTTTTCAAAGGCCTCCCTAAAGGCATTATTAAATTCATAGCGATGCCTATGTCTTTCAAAAATTTCTTCCTTCTTATAGATTTGATAAACTTTGGAATTTTTTGTTAAGATACAAGGATATGCTCCCAGCCTCATCGTTCCACCATAATCACAGCCCTCCTCCCTTCTCTCTATGGCTCCCTTCCTATAGT
>JBKBRL010000184.1:0-2462 GCA_046292115.1 Caldimicrobium sp. | reverse complement strand
GCCAGGCTTTTAAACATATAAAACATCAAACCCGTCCATAGAATTTGAAACAAATACAAAATTACAGGATTTTTCTGATAAAGAGTGATAAGCTCAGAAAGGGTGAAAAATAAAAAAGCCACTCTTTGAAGAGTGGCTTTTTATGAGCCCCCTGCCGGGATCGAACCAGCGACCTACTGATTACAAGTCAGTTGCTCTACCAGCTGAGCTAAGGAGGCTTTTTTTGTTTTTCAGACCCTTTGTCTGAATTGGTGATGCAAATATAGATGGCTCTTTTTAACGTGCAAAACCTTTTTTAAAAAAAAATAAGGAGAATTTTTTATCTCCTTATTTATGAGGGAATTAAAATTCTCTTAATATTGAAAGCTTCTTTTTCAATTTATCAATTTCGGCCTCAGCCTTATTGATTTTCTCTTCAAATTGAACTTTAAGCTTATCTGCTGTTTTGGACGCAGCAAAAAACTCAAGATTATTTTTCCACAAACCAATATTATTTTCTAAGTCAGCGATTTGCTTTCTAATACCGTGCTCCTTCTTATTAAGAACTCGGTTACCATTAGGATCAGCTTGAAGCTTATTTAAATTTAATCGGAATACGAAATCTTCTCTACTCTCCCCTGTGGACCCAAGTTCAGCTACATAGGCATCAACTGCTTGATTAAACTTAGCAAGAATATCTTTAATACTCTTCCTCGGGACAAATCCAATGGCATTATATCTATTGATTAAAGCCTCTAAAGTCTCTTCAGATGGATTTTCTTTGGCGCTAGTTAGAATTGTCTCGATAATCTCTTCTTTCAATTTAAGATTATCCTCGTATTCTTTATTTGCTTGTTGATTTGCATTCCTTTTATTATCAAAAAATGCATCGCAAGCAGTTTTAAAGCGCTTATATAAGTCATCTCTAACTTTTTCTGGAGTAGGTCCAATTTTTTTCCACTCTTGCTGAAGAGCGATCATTTTATTTGTCGTCTCCTGCCACTTGGTATCAGTCACTAAAGCCTCAGCTTTTTCAATCAAGTCTTCAGCTTTTTTCTGATTGGTCTGCCTAAGATCATCAAGTTCCTTAAAGAAAAGATTTTTGTTATGGAAAAACTCTTTAAAATAACCCCAGAAACGCTTATTAATTTCCTTACCAAGCTCTCTTGGTACTGGACCCGCTGCCTCCCATTCTTTTTGAAGATCCAATACTTCTTTCGTCTTCACATTCCAATCTTTAATTTTTGATGCAGTGAAGTCCTTGAATACAGCAATTTTCTCAATAAGTGCTTCCTTCAATTGAAGATTTTCTTTGAGTTTTCCTTTCTGCTCTTCGTAAAACTCTTTTCTTTTATCGTATACGGCGTCAGAAGCTTTTTTAAATCTCTGCCAAAGTGCCTCTTGCTCTTCTCGGGGAACTGGCCCTATATGCTTAAACTCCTCATGAAGATCATTAAGCGTTTTTATAGCTTCTTGCAAATCTTCCACAGAATCTAACGCCTCAGCCTTTTCGCAGATTTCAATCTTTTGTTCTAGATTTTTCTTTCTATCCAACTCTTTTAGTTCAAAGTAGATACTTCTATTATCATAAAACCTATCCATCAGAGCATTATAAGATGCCCAAAGGTTTTTGTTGACATTAGAAGGAACTGGACCTATTTTTTTCCATTCTTCTTGGATATGCTTAATAGCTGAAATGCTGTGAGTAGTTTCTTCTCCATCAACTAATTCTCTTAATTGATCAAGAATGCTATTTTTAGCTTCTAGATTTTTTTCTTTTTGTCTTTCAAGGGCTTTTATGGACTGACCTCTTTTTTCACGATAAAGATTATATGTGGCAAAGAAAAGCTTATCATCCTCCTGTGATTTATAAGCAAAATCATCAACTTCGCCCCCTGCATTTACAAACTCTTCAAGAGCAGCTTGCTTTTCTTGAGTAAAAATTTCGTCAAAACAACCTTTAATCTCTCCTGAAATTTTGTCTGTAGACAAGATGTTATCGAGATCCAAAAGTCCCTTTAAAGCATTAATTAACTCTTTTTTAGAAAAGTTAGAATAATCTACCTGTGCTCCCTCTGTTTCCTCCTCCTCTGTAGCCTCTTCTTTTTCATCTACTGACTCATTTGATGCAGCAACAACATCATCTTCTTTTTCAGGAGAAGTAATCGCTGTGACTTCTTCGGTTACTTGGTTAATTTCTTGAGTATTCTCTTCTTTACCTTGAGCTGTCGACTCAGCTGAGGTCACCTTACCTTCTTCAGGCATTTCTTTCTCGTTGTCCATAATTTAATCTTACTTAGTAAAAGCGCTTACCTAACAAATGTAATAAAATTGTCTAATTTAATCTTGGGTCTATAGGATAATTTGCCATTAGCTGATACTCACCACCCATATTTTTTAAAATATGTTTCCATAACTCTTCAGGAGAAGAGTCAAAAATATTTTCAGTATCAATTTTTTCACAAATGATCCAAGTCTGTTGC
>JBKBRL010000183.1:0-2467 GCA_046292115.1 Caldimicrobium sp. | reverse complement strand
ATAAACTCTGCATCAGGGTTTTTGAAAGCAATATCTTTATCAAAAGTTGCTTTTGGATATGATTTAAGGATTGAATAGGGGTTTTTAGAGTTTATTTTTTCTGCTATCTTTCTTATTTCATAAGGGACTGAATCTATGGTAATAAACCCATCCTTTCTTACTCTGAATTTTCCACCTGCCTTCTCAAGGGCTTTTTTAAAAAATTCTTCCACATATTCTGGAATTAACCGATATTCTTTCGCCTTCTCGGCCACGTCTTTTATTCTTGTGTAATCAATGTGCCTTGTTGCAAGACTCTCTCCTAAGGATTCCTTAATCTTTTTAATGTATTCTTCGTCTACTTTAATATCCAGTTCCTTTATTATCTCGTCTAAACTCCTTGTATTGGCTACAGCTTCTAAAATGAGTTGATAGAGATTTTTCCCTTGAAATATATCACCTATAACATCGTAAACCTTGTCACTTCCTATTGCATTTCTAACTTCTTCAAGTTTATCTAATATTTTTTTCAAAACTTTACCTTCTCTCGTATCTTCTGCAACAAGGTTGAAGGAATAAGTATCTTTCTGCTGTCCATATCTGTGAATTCTTCCCATTCTTTGCTCGAGCCTATTTGGGTTCCAGGGTATGTCGTAATTGATCAAAAGGTGGCAGAACTGAAGATTTATTCCTTCTCCTGCGGCTTCGGTTGCAACCATAATCTGGGTTTCATGTTGAAATTCCTTTTCAGCTTTTATCCTTTCTTCTAAGCTCATACCCCCATGAATGAAACTTACAGAATATCCCCATGATCTTATCTTGTCTACAAGGTAATCCATCGTGTCTTTGGACTCTGTAAAGATTAAAATTTTCTCATTTCCATTCATTTCCCTTATTTTCCTAATACCTTCCTCCAGGGCTTTCTTTAATTCTACCAGTTTAACTTCCTGCTCAGGCGATTCAAGGATTTCCTTTGCTTTTTCTATCAACTTATTAAGAGTGCTAATTTCTTCTTCTAATTCTTTTCTGTTTTCAGCAATGCTTAAGGTTTCCCATTTTTCTTCCAGTTCCCAGCGTTTCTCCTCTTCGTAATCATCAATCTCTTCTATATCAAAATTAATTGAAGTTTCTTTTTTTAGTTCAGGTTCTTTAAGTAAATCTTCAAGTCTCTTTTTTCTTCTTTCAAGGGACTTTAATAGTGCATAAGTGCTTGATGCCATCCTCCTCTGGAGAATCAGCAAGGCAAAGGCAACATTTCTCTTCTTGTCAGCTTGGAGGGCTTTATTGTACTGGGAGGTTACATATTTTGAGAGTTCATTATATAAAATCTTTTCTTTTTCGGATAATCTAAACTTTATTGTCTTAGAATAGCGATTGGTAAAGATAGGCTTACCATCAAAGTCTTTCAAATCCTCTTTCATCCTCCTAATAAAGAGAGGATTGTCTCTGTTCTTTAAGGATTCTTCAATCAACTCCTCTGTAGCAAAAAATCCAGGTACTAAAAGGTCCAGAAGCAATCTAAAGTTTTCTGGGTCTCCCTTGTGTGGTGTTGCAGTAAGAAAGAGTAGATGGTTAGTAGTTGTTGAAAGAACTTCCCCCAATTTGTAACGCTGGGTTTTTGACAGTTTATCTCCGTATCTATAGGCAGCCATCTTATGAGCTTCATCCACTATAACCAAGTCCCACCTAACGCTTTTAAGAGAGGGTAAAATTTCCTCCTGCTTAGCAAAATCTATTGAAGTAATAACTTGATTCTCCTTTTGCCATACATTCTCCGCATAGTGTGCCTTTATTAAGCTCCTATCAATAACCGTGAAAGATTCTTGAAACTTTTCCTTCAGTTCTCTTCTCCACTGGTCTTTAAGATGACCAGGGACAACTATTAAAATGCGACGTGCAATACCCCTTAATTTTAATTCCTTAATAATCAGCCCAGCCATAATAGTTTTACCAGCACCCGGGTCATCTGCAATGAGAAATCTTATACGAGGGAGTTTTAAGATGTAACCATACACTGCTTCTATCTGGAAAGGCAAGGGGTCTATCTTGGAAATGTTCATGGCTAAAAGCGGGTCAAAAAGTGATGCAAACCTAAAACGAATTGCCTCAATGGCTAAAAATGCCTCAGAACCGTTACATGTAAAATCTAAGGAAGACTCCTTGATTTTAAGTTTCTTAATTTCTTCCTTAGGTATTAATTGGTCTATATGTATATTAGAGTAAATAGTTGCACCTACAATGCGGATATAATCCCCAAATTCCTCAACTTTTTTTACCTTCACGGGTTCAGGCCAAAATGAACCTTCAATTATTGTTCCTTCTTTAATCATATACTACCTCCCCAGACTACCATTTTGCCTAATGGTTTTAGCATAATATACTGGGCTATATTATAAAACTTTATCATATCAATCATCGATTATTACTATAATAAACCAAGCTGTTCCCCATGGAATAGAACTGCTATTATGTAAAATTTTTATTGATG
>JBKBRL010000016.1:0-8866 GCA_046292115.1 Caldimicrobium sp. | reverse complement strand
AGGGTTGGTTAAAGGGCTCAAATGCGGAATTAAAAGCTTCTTCCAATGGTAACCAAAAGGAAAAAAAAGAAAATTCTAAAAAAAAGAAGGAAAGCTTCTGGGAACGATTGATTTTTGGAGCAAAGGATGGCTAACTTTACCCATCTTAAGGAAGACGGTACCCTTTTTATGGTCAATGTAGGAGAGAAAGCCTCCACGCAGAGAATAGCTATAGCCAAAGGAGAAGTCCTTTTTCCTGAAGAGATTTACCCCAAAATTATATCTAAAGATATTCCAAAGGGTGATTTTTTAGCCTGTGCTAAAATTGCCGGAATCCTCGCTGCCAAAAAAACTCATGAACTCATACCTCTTTGTCATCCTTTACCTATTACACATATTGATATTAATTTTCAATTTATCCCGGAGCGTTATGCCTTAGAAATTTCAGCTGAAGTTAAAACTTTTGCTCAAACAGGTGTAGAAATGGAAGCTTTAACAGCAGTAGCTGTTTCTGCTTTAACTATTTACGATATGTGTAAAGCCCTACACAAAGGTATTAGAATAGAAAATATAAGACTTGTTTATAAAAGTGGAGGGAAAAGTGGTGAGGTTATTTTGGAATAAGTAATTTTTAGGGGGAGGGAAATGGAAAAAGAAAAACTCCAGCAATTTAAAGAATTATTACTTAAAAGAAAAGAAGAAATCCTTAAAGAAGTAATGGATACACTTAAGGAAATGGAGGAAAGTGGGGAAAATTTACCTGATGCCGTAGATCAAGCTTCACGAGAAACAAATTTAGCTTTAGGATTAAGATTGCGAGATAGAGAGCAAAAGCTCCTTAAAAAAATTGAAAAAGCATTACAGAAAATTGAAGAGGGCACCTATGGGATATGTGAAGCCTGTGGCGCAGAGATCGATGAGAAAAGACTTTTAGCAAGACCTGAAGCCACGCTTTGTATTGAATGTAAACGCGCCCAAGAACGTTTGGAGAAAATTAAAGGTAGTTAAACCCTTTGAAATTCATAGAACTCTATTCGGTTTCACAAAACAATTTAAAAAGTTTTGATTTGTTTTTACCCTTTTATCAATTAATTGTAGTTACTGGGGTCTCTGGTTCAGGTAAATCAAGTCTTGTTTTTGATACCCTTTATGCTGAAGGAAGTAGACGTTATCTGGAAACTTTTTCCTCATACATCAGACAATATTTAGAAAGGCTACCCAAACCCCTACTTAAAGAGTTAAAGAATATTCCCCCTGCACTTGCCTTCCCTCAAGGTAATTTTATAAAAACCTCTCGTTCAACAGTAGCCACCCTTACAGAGCTTAGTCATTTTACTAAAATGCTCTATTACCATCTCTCTATCCCCTTCTGTCCTAATTGCAATGTCCCTATCAAAATTTTTGGACCTGAAGAGATTGCTAAATCTATATTGGAGACCTTTAAAGATCAAGTCCTGTATTTACTCGTTTCGATAAAAGTAGAGAAAAGTGTTTATTTTTTGAAAGAGGGTTTACTTTCTGCTGGCTTTTCAAGAGCTTTTCTTCAAGGAAAGGTATGTGAATTAGATGAAGTAGATGAACTCCCTGATGTGGAAGAATTAGATATTTTACTTCACAGGTTTAAGCCTGCCGAGACCCCTCTTTCTGAAATCATCTCTTCTGTGGAACAGGGTTTGAAATTTTCTAACAAAATAAAAGTGAGAACCCTCTATGGTGAAGAGTTTTATTATACTACCAGTGAGTCTTGTCCAAGATGTGATTTTAAACCGCCTCAAAAAACACCTGCACTTTTTTCATACAATACCTCACAGGGAGCCTGCCCAGAATGCAACGGTTTTGGAAATCTTTTAAAGGTAGACCTTACATCTTTAGTTCGGCATCCTGAAAAATCCATAAAGTCCGGAGCAATACCTGTCCTTGACTTTCCGGCAATGTTTGAAGTAAAAAGAGATCTTACCATTTTTTTGCGTGCAAAGGGATGGGGAATTGAGATTCCCTTTAGGGAATACCCTGAAGAGATCCAAAAAGCAATTTTTGAAGGAGAAGGCACTTGGTATGGCTTAAAAGAAATCGTTGAATGGTTAGAAGCTCATCGATATAAACCTCATTTTCGCATCCTTCTCTCTAAGCTTAGAAGAGAAATACCTTGCCCAACCTGTCGAGGCACTCGCTTTAATCCTAAGGCTCTTCTCTTTTACATCGAAGGATTAAACATTGGAGAGTTCTATCAATTGGAAATAAGCAAAGCCAGGGAATTTATAGAGAAACTCCTCAGAGAAAAAAAATTACCACCTGCTGGAGAGAGAATTGCAGAGGAGATTAAAAAAAGACTTAGCTATTTAGAAGGCGTTGGTCTCTCTTACTTACACCTAAACAGACCAAGTAAGACCCTATCAGGTGGAGAAGTTAGTAGATGTATGCTTACAAGGGCTCTCTCCTCAGACCTTGTTGAAACTCTCTATCTATTGGATGAACCAACCACTGGACTTCATCCTTTAGATACAAAAAAAATTCTACAATTTATGCAAAATTTAGTGGCTAAAAACAATACAGTAGTTGTGGTGGAGCATGATCCTGAGGTAATTTTAAATGCCCAGTATTTAGTAGAGCTTGGTCCTAAGGGTGGTGAAGAAGGTGGATATCTCTTGCACGCGGGACTACCTAAGGAAATTTTTAAGAAAAACACTCCTACCAGCGAAGCCCTCTCCTCTCTAACTCAAAAAAGACTCCTTGAGCCTAATAAAGCCCAATTTAAAAGGTTTTTAGAAGTAAGAAAAGCGAAAAAATTTAATCTAAAAGATGTCTCTGCCTCGTTACCCTATGGTGCTATTACGGTAATAACAGGAGTTTCAGGTTCTGGAAAATCCACCTTCTTAGAAGAAATCCTCTACAAAGGTTTAACCTCTTTAAAGGAAGACAAACCCTTTGAAGAGGTGGAAAAGTTTATAAATTTTTCACCAAATACACAGGTACTTTTATTGACACAGGAACCTTTAACCCGTTCCCCCCGCTCAGTGATAGCCACCTATGTAGGGCTTTTTCCCTATATTCGGAAGCTTATGGCAAGCACAGAGGAAGCAAAAAAATTCGGCTATAGTGAAACCTTTTTTTCTTTAAATTCTGAAGCCGCTCAGTGCCCCAATTGTAAAGGACTGGGCTATGAAATAGTGGAAATGCAATTTTTACCAGATTTATATATACCTTGTGAAGTTTGCAAAGGAAGGCGTTTTAGAGAGGAAGTTTTAGAGGTCAAATGGCGTGGAAAAAATATAGCAGAAATTTTAGAACTAACTGTTAGTGAGGCCCATGCTTTTTTCGGCAATCATAGAGAAATAAGAAAAATCCTTGAAATTCTTATAAATCTTGGCTTAGATTATTTACGCCTGGGACAACCTTTATCAACATTATCAGGTGGAGAGGCTCAGCGTCTAAAAATAGCTGAACTCTTAGTTAGCCTTGGAACAGAGAGAGCTATTATCCTTTTAGATGAACCCTCTGTAGGATTACACTTGAAAGATATTGATAAACTCCTTTCAACTCTAAAATTTCTCAAGGAAAAGGGGCACACCATTGTTATCGTAGAACATCATCCAGAAATTATTCTCTCAGCAGATTGGATCTTAGAGTTTGGTCCTGAAGGAGGAGAAAAAGGAGGATATCTTCTTTTCCAAGGACCAATTAAAGAATTTCTCAATACTTCCTGTCCTACAGCTATTTTTTTAAAAGAGTATATTGAAGGAAAATCTTTTGTGTCCTTTAGTGACCAAGTGAAGACCTTTGAAAGGGATGAGAAAGTTATAAGGCTCAGAGGAGTACGCCATCATAATTTGCAAAATATAGACCTTGACCTTCCACGAGGGAAATTTATTACCATCACAGGACTCTCTGGTTCAGGGAAATCAACATTAGCTTTTGATGTCCTTTTTTCAGAAGGACAAAGAAGATTTTTAGAAACACTTCCTGCCTATTTACGCCAGTTTTTTAAGCTTCATGAAGAAATAGATTATGACCAAATTTCAGGCCTTCCAGCAACGGTAGCCTTAGAACAAAGGTCTGGAGAACTCTCTCCCCGCTCTACAGTGGGAACCCTCACAGAGATCCTTCCTTATTTAAGACTTCTTTATGCCCGGCTAAGTAAAAGTTTTTGCCCCTCCTGTGGTAAAGAAATTAAACCTTTATCAAAAGAAGAACTTATAAAATTAGCAGAAGATCTCTGGGAAAAGAAAAAGACAGAAAGAGAAATTTTAGCTCCCATAGTGCGCCATAGAAAGGGACACTTTCGTCCACTCTTAGAAAGCTTTCTCAAAAAGGGCTATCACCGAGTTAGAATAGACAAAAAGTTTTACCAAATGCCTCCTATTCCTGAACTTTCCCGTTATAAAGATCATAGCATCGAGCTTTCCTTAGGAAAAGCCTCTTCAAAGGATTCCTTTTTAGATCTCATTGAAAAAGCTCTTCTTGAAGGTAAAGGTACCGTAATACTTCTTGACCCAGACCAAAAGGAACTTCATTTAAGCTTGAAAAGAACTTGTAGCGAGTGTGCTATAACCCTTCCTGAACCTGACCCCCTTCTTTTTGCTTTTAACACTAAAGTGGGAGCATGCCCCCTTTGTGAAGGTTTGGGACGATGGGAAGATACCATCTGCTCGGCCTGTCAAGGAACTCGTTATAGAAAGGAAGTTTTTTACTATAAAATAAAGGGCCTCTCCCTGCCTGAAGTATGTAGTTTATCCATAGAAAAGATACATAACTTCATTAAAAATCTCCAATTTGAAGGAAAAGAAAAAATACTTGCTGAACCCTTGATCCCAGAAATACTCCATCGCTTGCAATATTTAATGGACCTGGGATTGTCCTATTTAACTCTTGATAGGTCTGCTGATACATTATCCTCAGGGGAAGCCAAAAGAGTTAGGATCGCCGCAGAGATTGGTAGTAATTTAACAGGGGTTGCCTACATTCTCGATGAGCCTACCATAGGACTTCATCCTAAGGATACAGCAAAGCTTATTAGCGTGCTAAAAAAACTCAAAGAAAAGGGAAATACCATTATAGTTGTGGAACACGACGAAGAAGTTATTTTAGAAAGCGACTATATCGTTGACCTTGGCCCTGGGGGCGGGAAAAAAGGAGGTAAAGTAATCTACGCAGGAGATACTAAAGACTTTTTAACCTGTAGAGATTCTCTAACAGCTATGGTGTTAAGAGATAAAAAAAGAAAAACCTTAAAAAGTAGGTTTAGAGAACCTAAAGAATTTCTTTATTTAAAAGGGGTTACCCATAGAAATCTTAAAAATCTTGATGTTAAAATCCCTCTTAGAACTTTAACCTGCGTTGTTGGTGTTTCAGGCTCTGGCAAATCTTCTCTGATTTGTGAAGTTTTATATGAAAATCTAAAAAGAATATTAAACAAAGAAAAAAAGGCAGTCTTTGGATTAAAAGAACTTAAGGGTTATGAAAAGATAAAGGAGGTTTATTTAGTGGACCATTCCCCCATTGGGAATACCCCTCGTTCTGTGCCTGCAACTTACATCCAGGTATTTAACGAAATCCGCAAGGCCTTTGCTCATACTTTAAAGGCAAGAGAAAAAGGTTATAAAGAGGGACGTTTTTCCTTTAATACAGAAGAAGGGCAATGCCCCTATTGTAAAGGACAGGGGAAGATAAAGGTAGAGATTAAATTTTTACCTTCCCTCTATCAGACCTGTGAATATTGTGGAGGTAAACGTTACAATACAGAAACTTTAGAGGTCTACTTAAAGGGGAAAAATATTGCTGAAGTTTTAGAGATGGATTTCGGTTCAGCACAGGATTTTTTTAAAGATTATCCCCAAATCCATCACAAATTATCTTTAGTTTGTCAAATCGGCTTGGATTACTTAACCTTAGGACAACCCAGCCCAACCTTATCAGGGGGAGAAGCTCAAAGAATTAAATTGGCTAAAGAACTTAGTAAAAACCATAATAAACCTGTAGTATACCTATTAGATGAACCTACCACAGGCCTTCATATATTAGATGTATCCAAACTTGAATCTGTTCTTCAAGCATTAGTAGATAAAGGCCATACAGTGATAGTAATAGAGCATAACTTAGAGCTAATTAAATGTGCAGATTGGATAATTGAGTTAGGACCAGAAGGTGGAGATAAGGGAGGTGAAATCCTTTTTCAGGGCCCCATTACTGAGTTTTTAAAGACTAATACTCCTACATCTCTTGCCTTAAAAAGGTATCTCTCCCTCTCCTCATAACATCTTGCTCACTAAAACTTAGGACTATTTTTGCAGATAGGGCCTCACTTTTATTTTAGCTTTTCTGTATTATACTTCTTAGTGAGTTATAATAGTTAGCTTTAAACACTTTTGTACAGGATTTATGGAAGAGAAGGTAATAGAGAAACTATGCCAGTGCCTCGGAAATTTGTGTGGCTATGAGGTTAAATGCAGGGTCTTTCTCTATAAAGGTCAAAAATACACTATTCCCTCAAAAAAACATGATTGTCAAAACAATTTTACGGGAAGTGTTGGGCAGAAAAGAAAAAGAAAGCTCCAAAGCATGTGAAGCGCAAAATGAATATATTCTGCCAGAAAACTTAAAGAGATTTTTCAAAAGCTTAAAAAACAAGCCTAAAAATGTATGCACTTAATTAAACCTTAAAAACCTTCGCACAGGAGAAAAATTATGGAAAATTATGAAATTATAATTATTGGGATTGGACCAGCTGGGATACAGGCAGGGATCCACTCAGCGAGAAGAAGGCATAAGGTTCTAATTTTAGGTAAAGTTGAAGAGAGTGCACTTTTTCATGCACATATTGAGAATTATTTTGGATTTAAGGAGAAAGTAGATGGCAAAGAGCTTCTTTTAGCAGGAATTGAGCAAGCTAAAAAATTTGGTGCCCATATTAAAGAAGAAGATGTTGTTAAAATAGAGAGGGAACCTGAAGGGACTTTTTTAGTGGAAACAGAAAAGGGGAATAGATTTCGAGCCATCGCTCTTATTTTAGCCATGGGAGTGAAAAAGAAGAAAAAGATCTTTAAAAGAGAAGACCAATTTATTGGTAATGGAATTTCCTATTGTGTTGATTGCGACGCCTGGTTTTACAGAGGGAAAAAAGTAGCTGTAATTGGAGATGGTTCAGCTGCCATTCATGGTGTTAAACATTTAACCCATTTTGCCACTCATGTGTATTTTATTCCTTTAAAGGAACATCCTAATCTTGAAATGGAGTTTCAAAACCTACCTGTAGAAATCATAAGGGAAAAACCACTTGATATTGTAGGTGAAGAGGAAGTTAAAGGATTAAAACTTGAAAGTGGAAAAGTTCTTGAAGTAGAGGGTATATTTATAGAGATAGGAGCAAAGGGGCCCCTTGAACTTCTTGCACCTCTTGGTATAGAGCTTGATCCTGAAACTTTTAACTATGTAAAAGTCAATACAAAAATGTCTACCAATATCCCGGGTATATTTGCATGCGGAGACCTCACTGGGCCTCCTCTTCAATTAGCAAAAGCTGTGGGAGAAGGCTGTATTGCAGGTCTTTCTGCTTCTGACTACATAAAAGCAAAGAAAGACTAAAGGGGGAATTTTTATCTTCTGGTCTAAACTTCTTGAAATAAATTTAGGTCATCTTAGAGAAAACCTCAAGGCTATAAAAAGACTATTACCTGAAGGTGTCTCTATACTTCCTGTAATAAAAAACGATGCTTACGGGCATGGGCTACTTGAAGTAGCAAAGGTGCTCTCTCAAGAAAAGGTCTTTGGCTTTGGTATATCGGAAATCTATGAAGCTCAACTCTTAAGAAAAGCTGGTTTTATCCATCCTCTTATTCTCCTCTCAGGCTTTGAAAAAGATTGGCTACCAGAGATAAGAAATTTAAGAGTTATACCTGTAGTAACTAATGAACTAACTTTAGAATGGTTAATTGATTTTACCCTAAAAAAAGCTACTTCTTTAGAATTCCATTTAAAAATAGAAACGGGTATGCATAGATTTGGCTACCCTATAGAAGAGCTTCCTTCTTTAATTTATAAATTAAAAGAAAATCCTCAAATTCAATTAACAGGTCTTATGACTCATTTAGCTAGCGCAGAAAACCCGGAGTGTGAACTTTTTCATTCTCAAGTAGAACTTTTCACAAAAGCCATGCACTTTCTCCAACAGGCAGGAATAAATTTAAAATTTATTCACTTTTGTAATTCAGCAGCTATAATTTTTAATCATAAAGGCTTTATAGGAAATTTGGTTAGACCAGGGATTGCTCTATATGGAAGTTATCCCTCTAACAAAGCGAGAGCTTATTTAAAACTTAAACCCGTAATGACATTTAAATCTAAAGTTGTGGAAATCAAGAAATTAAAAAAAGGTGAAAGTGCTGGATATGGACCCACTTTTTATGCTAAAAGAGACACTATCTTAGGAATTATTCCAGTAGGCTATGGAGATGGATATCCCAGGATCCTTAGTAATAAAGGTTTTGCAGTGATAAGAGGGAAAAGAGTACCTGTAGTGGGAACTATCTCTATGAAGGCTCTTTTTGTAGATCTAACAGAAATAGAAAACCCGCAGATAGGAGAAGAGATTATCCTTTTGGGAGGCAAAAACGAAGAGGTACCGGCTGATGAACTTGCACAATTAGCTCAAACTATTTCCTATGAACTCTTTTGTAACTTAGGAAAATCTAATCCCAAAAAATACATAGAGAAGGATTATGTTTAATATAGGCTTTACTGAAGCTTTAATTATCTTTTTAGTAGCTCTCATAGTCTTAGGACCTGAGAGATTACCCGAGGTTGGCCGCTTCTTAGCCCGCCTTTCTTTAGAAGTTAAAAAGGCTATAGATGAACTCAAAAAGGAACTGGAAATAGAAGAAGTAGAAAAAGATCT
>JBKBRL010000182.1:0-2479 GCA_046292115.1 Caldimicrobium sp. | reverse complement strand
AAGAGCCCATCCCACTTCCAAACCGAAAAGCCATTGACAATATTGTCTTTGATGCCCTTGGGCTTACTGTAGAAGACAGCAAAAAGTCTCTTAGCCAGTAGCAAGGCTTGTGACGAACTAACTGGGAATGGAAAGGTAATGGAAAAATCCGATGATTATTGGAAGCTTTTTAGAAAAGCATGATGAAAATCGGCTCGAGGCTAAAATTCAAAGGATAAGAAATTTCTAAACAAACTACCACATTTCCTGGATTATCCAGCATACAGTTAGCTTGATTCTTACAAGCCTATTTCTCTACGATTTTCTCAGGAAAAACCCAACGAGGCACTAAGTGTATAAATAGCAACATCCCAAGAAGTTCTATGAGACTTTGATAAACGATAACAAAAGGTGTTTCTTGAAAGCCCTCTGAGAGAGCAAGAGCTACGGGCAATACGAGAAAGGAGTTTCTTGTCCCAAAGTTAAAAATCAAAACCCTTCCATCCTTACTGGGAAGTCTTACTACAAAAGCGATAAGCTTGCTTAAAATAAGAGCAAACACTAAATACAAGGTATATATCAGTGTCAAAAGGGGTAAGTATTTTTTAAGATAAAAAAAGGTCTCCACTTGAGATCCAAAAATTATAAAAACTATAAGGCTTATAAGAGGAACGGGAAGCCAACCAGTAAAATTCAAAAATTTAACAACCTTGGGACTTATTTTCGCCAACCTTTGTGTTATATAGGCAAGAAAAAGAGGGATGACTATCAATCCAATAAAGATCTTTAAAAACTTAACCCTATCCAGCTCAATTGTCATAAGCTGTGGAAAAAGTATTACTATATATACAGGTAAAAGGATAAGCTGTAAAAATAAAAGTATAGGTAAAAGAGCTATAGCATGCCTTGTCTCTGCTCTCCCAAGATAGCTAAAAGTAATAAACCAATCGGTACAAGGCACTAACAAAACCAAAGCTACACCAACTTTTATCGCAAAAGAATCTATGGACAACAAAACAAGAGCTACAAACAAAGGTACAAAAACAAAGTTTCCCACCAAAGAACTAAGCAAAAGCTTGTAGTTCAAAAAGGCCCTTGGCAACCGAACTAATGGAACTTGGCAAAAGGTAATATACAGAAGAAGAGCAATCACAAATAACAAAAAATTCTCTAAGGGCCTTATGTAATCAGGATGTGTTCTTCCCAGAAATACACCTAAACCTATAAAAAACAAATAAATAATAGCCTGATATTTTTCAAGGGCTAATTTAAACCAAAGCATCCCATTGATTATAAAACCTAACTTTTCCTTTAGCCTATAATGATAAAATTTTCACACTATGAGCTATAATATATGAGCCATAATATAAGTTAACATTTAGTGAAAAAATCTTCTCTAGTCAATAATGAGAATAAAAATAAGAGGCCTGGCAAAAAAAGTGTCTTTAGTGATGATTTAATTGAAAAGGCTATAGAAGTAATTCTTGAAAAAGCAAAAACAGGCGAAGTGGGAGACGGAAAGATATTTATCTACAATCTTGAAGATGCTATAAGGATAAGAACAGGCCAAAGAGGAAAAGAGGCACTATAAAACTATTTCCTTTCAACTTAAAGGTGTGTCCTCCCTTGCCTAAAATAGCATGTGAGGGCACACCCTTATCTAAAAAGCTACTTAATGGACAAAGTAGGGCAATTTTATAGGTCTTTAGCAAGAAAGGGAATAAAAGGATATATAGAGCGATAGTCTAAATAGACGTCGAATTTTGTAAAATTACACTTGACTTTATTTAAAAATTAGTTATAAAAAAAGCATAATATAAAAATAATTATCATTTAAGGAGGGAGCTATGAATAAAGCAGAATTAGTAAAGAGAATGGCTGAAATAGCAGGCACAACTAAAGTTAATGCTGAGAAGCTTTTAGATGCCTTTATGCAGGCTGTAGAAGAAGCTATATCTAAAGAGGAAAAAGTGGTTTTAGTTGGCTTTGGTACCTTCCAGGTTGTAAAGAGAGCTGAAAGAAGTGGGAGAAATCCAAGAACTGGTGAACCTTTAAAGATTCCTGCTAAAAAAGTAGTTAAATTTACTCCTGGTAAAAAATTAGAAAATGCTGTTAAATAATTAATTCGCAGCTCATAATTTCTGGGGGCAGGTTTATAAACTGCCCCTTTTTTATTTCAAGCTTTTTATTTAAAGCTATTAACTTTTAATTAATAACTCCACTTATATCTCTTATGATATTATCTCTTTTTATCTGAAGTGTAATAAAAGAGCCTTTCTCTTTAAAAGTTAAAATTAACTTTAAGTCGCTAATCTTATTTACAGGTTTTCCATCTACTTTGAGAATTACATCACCTTGAGAAAGTTTTAACTCTTCAGCCAAGGTTCCCTTTAAAACTTCTTTGATTTTGAGCCCCCCTGAGGTTTCTTCCAGAACTACGCCTAAGGAAGGAGATTTTTTATAGTCAAGACTTGGCAGAGGAAACCAATAATCTGCTAAT
>JBKBRL010000181.1:0-2485 GCA_046292115.1 Caldimicrobium sp. | reverse complement strand
CATCCTAAGGCCATATCCACTGTAATAGCATTTTTAAAGGAAGAGAGAGTTATAATTTTACGAGGTGTGAGTTTTTTTCGCACTAACTGAACAATAGTTTTCCCTGTTTCTTTGGCTAAACGTATTCTATCTGCATATACTGCAGGTATGGTTCCATTGCCGGGAAGAGCTAAACCCATAGCCTCTGTAAGACAATTCATAGAGTTTGCTGTAAACATTCCTGCACAGGATCCACAGGTAGGACAGGCACAGGCCTCTAATTCACTTAACTCTTCCTCCGACATTTCTCCCTTTTTAACTTTACCTATAGCTTCAAAAACAGAAATCAAGTTTACTTTCTTGCCCCTAAAATTTCCTGTTAACATAGGTCCACCAGCGATAAGAATAGCAGGTATATCAAGTCTAAAAGCTGCCATAAGCATGCCAGGGGTTATTTTATCACAGCTGGTAACTAACACTAATCCATCAAAGGCGTGGGCTTGAGCCATTATTTCAATAGAATCTGCTATAATCTCTCTACTTACCAAAGAATATTTCATCCCTTCATGATTCATAGCGAGCCCATCACAAACACCTATGACTCCAAATTCTACAGGTACCCCACCTGCCTGTCTTACTCCTGCTTTTACTGCGGCAACTATATCTTTTAGATGGATATGCCCAGGTATAATTTCATTATAGGAATTTGCTATTCCTATAAGAGGTGCTTTTATCTCATCATCTGTTAGCCCTAAGGCTTTAAGTAAAGATCTGTGAGGGGCCCTCTCAAGTCCTTTCTTAATCCGATCGCTTCTCATAGTTAACTCCTCTAAATGGTTATAATTTAATGTCTATATTAAAAACATTTTACTTATAAACGCCTTGCTGTCAAGAAAAAATGTATTAAATTATTATAAAATTTGCAGGAGGTCTACTTATGAGAGAGGCAGTGGAAAAAGCTTTAGCTAAAGTTAGGCCTATGTTACAGGCAGATGGAGGTGATGTAGAGCTTATTGAAGTTACAGATGATGGGGTTGTAAAAGTTAGACTTCAAGGTGCTTGTGGATGTTGCCCTATGTCTCAAATGACTCTCAAAATGGGAATAGAAAGATATTTAAAAAGAGAGGTTCCAGAAATTACAGAAGTGATTGCCGTCTAATGAGGAGGATTTAAATGGCACGAGTAACTGTAGAAGATTGCTTAAAAAAAATCCCAAGTCGATTTAAACTCATTCATTTAGCTATTGAAAGGGTCAAACAACTAAGAGACGGGGCGCAACCATTAGTAAAAACCGAGAATAAAGAAATCGTACTTGCTTTAAGAGAAATCGCAGAAGGATTAGTTACAACAGAAAATATAAATGCACTTATGAAAAAAGAAAGACCTACTACACCTTATGAGATTGCAGAGCTTTTAAAACAAAAACTACCTTAATATTAATCTTTACCCCATAAGATGACCTTTAAAGACTATTATGCTATCTTAGGAGTTTCCAGGAATGCTTCACAAGAGGAGATAAAGCGAGCCTATAGAAGGCTCGCTATGCAATATCATCCAGACCGAAATCCAGGCAACAAGGAAGCTGAAGAAAAATTTAAAGAAATCTCAGAGGCTTACGAGGTTCTCTCAGACCCACAAAAAAGAGCAATCTATGACAGAGAAGGTTATATTGGACTAAAAAGTACAGGTTATAGAGGTTTTGAGGATATCAGTGACATTTTCAAGACCTTTTCGGACCTCTTTGAAGACTTTTTTGGTTTTTCCTTTGAAGAGACAGTTAGAAGCAAAAAGAAAGATGGAGCAGATCTTTCTGCTGAGGTTTGGATTAACTTTGAAGATCTCTTTACAGGCACCAAAGCTCATTTAGAGATAGAAAGATGGGAAACTTGCGATGCCTGTCAAGGATTAGGATATAATCCCTCCAAGGGCCTTAAACCATGTAGCCATTGTAATGGGAAGGGAAAGATTAGTTACAGAGAAGGCTTTTTTCGCCTCACCTATATTTGTCCCAATTGTGGAGGGTCAGGAACAACTTATGTAGAAAAATGTAGCCATTGTGAAGGACATGGAAGAATTAGAAAAAAAAGAGAACTTTCTATAAATATTCCACCTGGAGTAGAAGATGGAACTATTTTTCGTCTAACCGGTGAGGGAGAAGCTGGTTACTTAGGTGGAAGACTAGGAGACCTCTATGTAAGAGTAAGAGTAAAACCTCATCCCTTCTTTAAGAGAGAACATAATAATGTACTTAGTGAATTAAAGATAAACTTTATTTCGGCCATTTTAGGCGATACTATTAAACTTTCTTACTTTGGAAAAGAACTAATTATTCAAATACCCCCTGGTAGCCAGCCGGGAGACAAATTGGTTTTAAAAGGAGAAGGTCTCCCGAACTGGCAAACAGGGAAAAAAGGGGATTTAATTTTTACCCTCATCATAGAGCTTCCTAAAAATATCAGTGAAGAAGGGGCTAATCTTTTAAAAAGCCTTGCCCAGAAGGAGGGTT
>JBKBRL010000180.1:0-2496 GCA_046292115.1 Caldimicrobium sp. | reverse complement strand
CCTGAAGTACAAATCTTTTTAGATACCCAGAAGAAAAAAAGCATAAAGGGTTTCCTTAATCATTGCTTGACAAAAAATTTACTTTTTATTTCAGATTTTTGGTCTAAAATAGATTATAATGGGCTGTTGTTTAAAAATATAAACACCTTAGAAGATTTAAGAGAGGCTGAAGAGTGTTTTTTAACTTTCCACGGGAAGAATTTGCAAGAGTTATAAAAATATTAGTAGTAGATGACGATATTACGATTAGAGAAGGACTAAAGGAGGTTCTACTTGCTGAAGGTTATAAAGTGGAGATAGCAGAAAATGGCAAAGAGGCTTTGCAAAAAATTTCAGAGTTTATGCCTGATATAATTCTTACAGATTATATGATGCCTGAAATGGATGGCATTGAGCTCTGTAAAATCGTCAAAAATAATCCAGAAACTTTAGATATTGGGGTAATTCTTATAACAGGCGTTGGTGACCTTGAAATCCGTATTCAAGGTTTAACGGTAGGAGCGGATGACTTTTTAAATAAACCCTTTATGTTGCCTGAACTTCAGGCGAGAATAAGGTCCTTAAGCAAAGTAAAACTCTATCATGATTTTTTAAAAAACTATCAAAAGCAATTGGAAGAAGAAGTAGAAAAGAAAGCCGCTGATTTAATTCAAGCTAACCTCAGGCTTCAGCTTGCCTTGCATGAAATAAAAGACCTTTCTTTAGAAATCATTTATAGATTAGCTAAGGCTGCAGAATATCGAGATGAGCATACAGGTAACCACATTCAAAGAATGGCTCATTACGCCGTAATTATTGGAAGCCACCTTGGCTTATCTAATGAAGCCTTAGATGTGCTTCGCTATGCTGCACCTCTCCATGACATAGGAAAATTAGGTATTCCTGATGCTATCCTTTTAAAACCTGGCCCTCTTACACCAAAAGAATGGGAAATTATGAAAACCCATACTATCATCGGAGCAAATATATTAAAAGGTTCCAAAATTAAATACTTAAAAGCTGCAGAAAAAATTGCTTTATATCATCATGAACGCTGGGACGGAACAGGCTATCCCCTTGGCCTTAAGGGCACTAAAATTCCTCTCTTTGCCAGGATAGTCGCACTTGCAGATGAATTTGATGCTTTAACAACAGACCGACCCTATAGAAAAGCCCTCTCCCTCGAAGAAGCCTTTTCTATCATAAAAAAAGGTCAAGGAAGCCATTTTGACCCTGAACTGGTGGAAATCTTCATAAAAAATAAAGATGAAATTCTTGCCATTAAAGAACTCTTCAAAGATGAAGAGGAGGCACATTTGTTTAAAATAGAAAAGCTTCTAAACACCTCCTAATAATTTTTCCTTAAAACTCAAAGCATTTTTCACTGCATATCCTAAGGCAGTATTATCAAAATATACATAAACTTCAGAAACAGTAAATTTGTGAATCACTTTGATAAGATTATCCAGTTCCTCTTCCTCATAATTTGAAACATAAAGCTGCTTTGAACCGTGTAGCCTTATATAAAGAAAATCCGCTGTGTTATATTCGAACCAGGAAGGATACCTTTTTCCACAATCAGAAAAACACAAAGAAACTCCGTATTTCTCTAAAAGATTTATAAATTCTTCATTATGAAAAGATTTATGCCTAATTTCAATAACATTTTTATATTCTTTGGGCATAAGCCTTAAAAAACTTTCTAAGAGTTCTTTGTCAAAAGATAGCGATGGTGGAAGCTGAAAAAGTAGAACTCTTGCTTTCTCCGCTAAAGGTTTAAGACTTTTAAGAAAGGTTTCCAAAGGCTCTTTTATATCTTTTAACTTTTTTATATGGGTAATTAGTTTTGGTGCCTTGACAGAAAAAACAAAGTAAGGAGGAGTGCTTTCATACCATTTTTGAAAAGTGGTAGGTTTAGGCGTCCTGTAAAAGGTTGCGTTAATTTCTACAGTATTGAAATATTTACTGTAAAAGGCTAACCAGTCCTTAGGTTTAAGATCAAGTGGATAAAAGATCTCTCTAAAAGAAGGATAGCTCCAACCGGATGTCCCAATATAATATTTTATCATTTTTTTATGAATGGTTCTCTTTTTTGCTTTACCAATTTTAAAAGTGCTTTTTTTGCTGCTAAATTTTCTGCCTCTTTTTTTGACATACCCACCGCCTGAGACATAACCTCGTCACCTACTTTTAAAGCCACTTTAATTTTAGGTTTATGTGAAGGCCCTATAATTTTTAAAACTTCATAATGTGGAATAACTCCTCTTTCTTTTTGAATAATCTCTTGCAATTTAGTTTTATAGTCTTGCAGATTTTTGGGAGATTTTAACTTTTTTATATAGGGTGTAAAAAGTTTTTCCACGACAAGATAAGTTTTTTCTAAGCCTTGATCTAAAAAAAGGGCACCTATTATAGCTTCCAAAGCCCGACCTGCTATATTTAATTTGCTTTTTAACTCAAGCCCCCTTTCTCTTTTTCCCATCAACACAAAATCAATTAAGTTTAATTTCTCTGCCA
>JBKBRL010000179.1:0-2511 GCA_046292115.1 Caldimicrobium sp. | reverse complement strand
GCTTATACCACAGGAACAGGCAATGTGCTTTATCCCTTTCAAGCTAAATGGCAAACATCTATTGATTCCTTAGGTTATCCTAAAAAGAGTATAATTTACTCTAAAGACCGTTTTAAGGAAAGAGAAAAATCAGTAATTTTTAATCCTTCAAAAAAACAAGTACAACTAAAGCAGGTTCTACCATCTCCTAAAGACAAAATTTATGAACTATCGTTTCCATTACACGATGAGTTATCAGCCTTTGTAGCTTCTTGGTATTTAAACTATGAAGAAAATTTAACCTTTCAACTCCCCATTTTTGTCAAAGGTGAAAAATATTTTGCCAATCTCAAGCTAAAAAAAATTGTTCCCTGTAATTTTAAAGAAACTACAAGCTCTTGCTATGAAATAGAAACTTTATTACCTGAAGCAAGTGAACTTTTAAAAAGATCTAAGGAAATAACTATACTCTTACATAGAGAAGAGAAAATACCTGTTGAAATAAAAGGTGCACTTCCCATTTTCGGAAGCTTAACAGCAAAGCTAAAAAGTTATGTTAAACACTAAAATTTTTTAGATAGATCTCCATTAATTTTCTTATTCGAATGAAATCCTCCTTGTTTCCGCCTCTATCAGGATGCACTTCTAAAATTTTCTTTCTAAAAAGCTTCAATATTTCCTTTTTAGAACTTCTTTGTAATATTTCTACTGACATATTTAAAACTTTGGATAATTCCAAGAAATAATTTTTTTCCAGGTCTTGATAATATTTAGGCACTCTTCTATAGGGTAAATAGTCATAATATATCCAAACATAGCGTGATAAATATTTTGCTAATACCTCTTTCTCTGACAAATCCAAATAATATTGAGGATCTTTAGCTATCTTGCAGAGGTTTTCTAAAAAGATCCTATCTCTTTCTTCTACAGACTTAGTTTTATGCAAGGAAAAAATGCTTAAAATATAATTTAAAGATTCTCTAAAGTTCAATTTATCTTCCATATCCCAGAGGAAATTTTCAATTTCATCGCGTGATTTTTTAAATAGGGATTTTAAAAAGGAGAACCTGTAATTAACCACTCTATAGGGATCTCTGTGATCAAGTTTTAACGCTATTAATCTTACTTTATCAAACCAATGAATTTTATTTAAATCATAATCTTTAGCATCTTCTTTAGAAAAAATGTTTTTTCTATTAATAGAATAACTAACCCATCTTTGAGCTTCTCTCTTTAAAAAACGAAAAAATAACTCTTCTAACTCAAACTGATCTGTTTTTTTTCCTACATTTAGCAAGGCTTCTTCTAAATCAATAGAAAAAGCAACATCACTGTAATAGGTAATATAATCTTCTGGATTTTTTCCTAATTCAATAAGAACTCTTGTTTTATAATAGGGAGGATCATAATAACTTTCACATAAACAATATTCATAACCCTCTGAGGTAATTTTTCGACTTATGTACATTTAATATCAGAAAGGGGAGAAATTACTTCTCCCCCTCCCCTGCTCCTTTAAATCTCTTTAACAGTAATGGAACCAGTTGGACACACTTCAACACAGGTCATACAGCCAAGACAATCTTCAGGCCTTGCAATAATTGGTTTACCATCATAAACAATTTCATAAAATTTTGCAGGACAAGATTCAATGCAGGTACCACAAGCATCACAGGTCTCATAATTCACTGTAATCTCAAACATCTTGCACCTCCTTTGAATTATTTAAATTAAATTTATTATAATAGGCTAATTTCACAAAATTTGATGCCCAATATTTTACTCCAAAAACATGTATATGGGTAAAACTTGCAAATAGATTTTTATAATGTATACCATCAACTTTGCCATTAAAACCTACTCCTTTTTCCAATTGAAATACAAAATTCATTCCATCTCTTAATTTAATCTCAACAGGATAAGAATAATGGAATTCATGCCCTTTAATAATATCTCCATGAGGATAAAATGGGTTATTCTTTATCACTTTTGCAATAACATACCCATGTCCAAAAGGCTTTTTTGAAATTTTAAACTTTATAGATAAAACTCCAGCCATTGGGAATTTTTTCTCTTGCCATTCTATTTCTTCACCCAGAAACATTAAACCACCACATTCAGCATAAACAGGCATTCCTTCTTTCACAAAATATCGAAGATCTCTTTTTAAAGACTCATTTTCAGCCAAAATATCTGCATATAACTCTGGGAACCCCCCACCTAAATATAACCCGTCTAAATCATTTGGAATTTTATTTTCCTTTAAGGCATTAATGAAAATAAGTTTAGCCCCGTGACTGGTTAACATTTCTAAATTTTCTGGATAATAAAATTGAAAAGCAGGATCATTAAAAACTCCTATTTTTACAGGAAGCTTTTCTATATTGTCATTAATTTTAATGGGTAAACGTAAGTCAGGTGCTTCCTTAGCAATTTTAATTATCAAATTTAGGTCTATATTATCTTTAACCTTCTCTTTTAATTTTGCTATCAATTCTATATCTTCTTCATAGCTTGTAATTAAGCCTAAGT
>JBKBRL010000178.1:0-2513 GCA_046292115.1 Caldimicrobium sp. | reverse complement strand
CAAAAAGGCGGAAGATGTGCCCGTGGTTATAACTACGTTCGATGGATCTATTTCCACTCCATAATAGTTATAGTAATGTTCAGCTATTTTTTCCCTTAGCTCCCAAAGGCCAAGGCTTGGTGTGTAAAAAAACTTTTTATCCTTTAAAGCCCTTTCTGTTGCTTCAAGTACTTTTGGGGATGGGTTAAGGTCTGGCTCTCCTATTTCCATATGGATTACATCTTCCATTTGGCTGGCTTCTTTCAGTATATCCATAACCAAAAAAGGGCTTATTTTATCTATCCTTCCCATTTTTGCATGTTATTCAAAATAAAATTGGCTATTCCTATTCCACCACCTTCCGCCAGTTTCTTACTTATATTATCAAGGAAAATATCATAGTACATCCTCTTTTCAAAGGATTCCCCACTTAACATAGGTCTAAAGGCCTCTTTAAGTATTTCCTTTAAGAGAATTGCTTCAAATTCAACAGCAATAGATTTTATATCCCTTTTCAAGAGCCCCTGATATGCCATAGCAGAGGGTAAATAAGAGATTTTTTCTTTTACATTCATTGTTTTAAAATTATAGCATGCGTTTTATCTTTTTTTTACTCTTGCCTGCCATCACAATGGCAAATGTACTTATACTTTCCAACTTTCCACTAAGAAAAAACAATTTGGAGGATGTTATAAACCTTGAAAATTACAAAGAGATAGTAGAGATAATTAAAAGTATAGAGGATGTAAAGGACGTTTATCTAACGGAAGAAGAAAACAGAGTTGTTATTTACATAGAGAGATATCCCATAGTAAGAAAAATAAACCTTAAGGGGAATATCGCAGTTTCAAGGGATGAAATCCTTTCTTACCTTGGGCTTTATGAAGGTATACCCATACATGGACAAGAATTTAATGAAGTGGAAATAGAAGAAAGAATAAAGGCTCTTTACATGGAAAAGGGTTTTTTGGATGCTAAAGTTGGAGTTGTAATAACAAAAGACGGAAAGGGGTATATTGATCTTTATATAGGAGTGGATGAAGGTCCTGTATATTTTACGGAAAGAGGGTTTTACAAGGGCTCAAGCTATGATCCTTCCCTTTTGGATTCTAAAATAGGGTTAGTGAGGGGAAGAATCTTTAAAGAAAATCTTTTTAGAGAGGGTGTTTTCTCTATACAGGATTTTTACATAAAGGAGGGTTTTTGGGATAGTTTTGTGTATTATGAGGGGATAGAGAAAATAAGGCTTAAAAAACCCTTTTATAGGGTACTCTTCCCAAGGGATGGAGAGTTAAAGGGAAAACCCCTCCGATTTTTTGGCTCCTTGGCAGAGGGTTTATCAAACCTATTTAGTCATCCCATCGGTACCCTAAAAGCTTTAACGGGTAGGGGATATGTTGCCAGACCTGTATTCCAGATAATAGAGGGCAAACGATATTCTATCATTTGGGAAGGTAATAAATTTTTTAGTGGAGAGGAGCTTAAGAGAATAACAGAGCTTGAAGAAAGGGGGCTTGACCCTTTTTCTCTTGAAGAGGCTAAGGAAAAGGTGCTTAAAGCCTATTATAGAAAGGGCTTTTTTGATGTAAAAGTAGGCTATGAAAGAAAGGGTGAGACGGTGATTTTTAGGATAGAAGAAGGGGAAAGGTATAAAATTTTAGGAGATTTATTCAAGGATGAATACTACGATAGGGATAAAATAGAAAAATTTCTTGAAGCAGAGCTTGACAAGCTGTATAAGGAAGGATATACCTTAGCACAAGGTAGCATAAGTGAAGAAGTTTTAAAGGAAAATAGGGAAGTTAAAGTTTATGTGAACATAGATAAGGGTAAAAAACAAATACTTAAAAGCTTTGTTTACGAGGGAGAAAATAGGGACATAAAGAGAATTTTTTCAAGACATGCAGAAAAGCTCCCAGCTATATTTAACACAAACCTAATAGAGGCAATTAACTTGGATCTTCAAAGATACTTTCTTAAGAAGGGCCTTATGGAGGCTGATTTTGAAGTGGATGTTAAAATAGAGGAGGATGAGAATAGCCTTTATTACACTTATGTTTATCATGTAAAGGAGGGACAAGTCTATAAGCTTGGAAAAACCATATACTACGGCTATAACAAAACATCCTTAAGAGAGCTTTCTTATATGACGGAAAAAGCTGAGAATTATTCCGAGGACCTAAACGACAAAACCCTATATAGCATGCTAAACAGTGGTATATTTTCCGGAATAAACATAGAAACCTTTATAGACAAAGAAAAAAAGCTTGTCCATAGACTTATACAATTATCCGAGGATAAACGAGGTATTTTTGACCTTTCTTTGGGT
Organism: Caldimicrobium sp.; assembly: GCA_046292115.1. Taxonomy (GTDB): domain Bacteria; phylum Desulfobacterota; class Thermodesulfobacteria; order Thermodesulfobacteriales; family Thermodesulfobacteriaceae; genus Caldimicrobium. The sequence goes on along the minus strand of JBKBRL010000178.1, from coordinate 205 downwards.
TATAACACAGAGGAAGGTATATCACTTGAAAGCTTTATTGGATTAAAGAATTTGTTCGGTATAGGACTATCTTCTGGCTTTGGTTATAAGAGAACGAGCAAAAGGGAGCTTTACAATTTTACCCTTCACGATGATTTTTTATTCTCAAGGAAAAATTGGCTGAAGTTTAACCTTTTTAAAAGCCATGAAGAGCACAGGAGCTATG
>JBKBRL010000177.1:0-2515 GCA_046292115.1 Caldimicrobium sp. | reverse complement strand
AAGGCACTGCTATAAAAAAAATTAAATTTTATTTTATGTTTGGCTTGCCCTTTGAGGAGGAAGAAGACCTTGAGGAAACAGTTGCATTTGTTAAAGATCTTAGCAAAAGAAGATATCCCTTTAAATTAGTGTTTAATTTTTCACCTTTTGTGCCAAAGCCACATACTCCCTTTCAATGGGCTGACTTCGATATAGAAGCCCTTAAAGAAAAAAGAGAAAAATTGAGAAAAGAGCTTCCAAAATCTGTTGAAATTAAGATAGAATCTTTAAAAGAGGCTTATCTTCAGGCTATTCTTGCAAGAGGGGGAGTAAATTTAGATGAATTTCTATTAGACTTAGCTTCGGAAATACCTCTACCTAAAGCTCAGAAAAAAATAGAAAATTTGAACAATATTTTAAAACCATCTAAGATAAAGGACTTTGAATTCCCATGGGATAAAATAGATATAGAGGTCTCCAAAGATTTTTTATACTCTGAATGGATTAAGGCTACTAAAGGAAAGACTACTTCTTTTTGTGAGCCTATGAAATGTAAAACCTGCGGAGCTTGTAAGATTTTTCAAATTAAAGCTTAGAGTAAGTTGAGTCTATGGAAAAAGTGAGACCTATGTAGGATATAAGCTTGGTTGAAATTATTTAAAAGTGGATTATCTATAAATATAATAATGAGTGTGAATAAAGTGATCCTTATTGGTAGGTTAGGTGCTGATCCAGAGATAAGATATACCTTGGATGGTAAGCCTGTTTCTACCTTTAGAATTGCTACTAATGAGGTTTATATTAAAGATGGAGAAAAGGTAACCATAACTGAATGGCATAGGTTAGTTGCTTTTGGTAGACTTGCCGAAATATGTGGAGAATATCTCTCTAAAGGGTCAAAGGTTTACGTTGAAGGTAAGTTACGAACAAGAAAATTTGAAGATAAACAAGGGCAAACAAGATACATAACAGAAATTTTAGTACAGAACATGCAAATATTAGATAAAAAAGGAGAAGGCTTAAACTTTGAAGAAAATAAAACACAGGTTGTAAAAGAAGTGGACTTAGATTTAGAAGAGGTTCCCCCTCTTAATGAAGAGGATATTCCTTTTTAAGATTTAGCCCTTTTTTATTCTCTTTTGCCCTATTTTCTTCTATCTCTAAATTTTCATCTTTTAAACTATTTTCCTCTTCAAGAGTATTTATTGGTTCATCTAATTTAAAGATTTCTCTTATTATACTTATAGCGTATTTACCTTCTTCGTGGTATCCCTTTTTTAAAAATTGAATAGGATGAGAAAGGATTTTCATCATTAGAGAATAGGTTAAGTAATCTATAGCTTCTCTTTCCTCTTTGGTCAGATCTTTAAGTTTTTTTAAAGTTTTTTCCAATTCTTTTTTTCTTAAGGCATCAGCCCTTGCAACTAAACTTTGGATAGTGGGATGAAGAGAAAGTTCCTGTATCCATTTATACATTTTGAATACTTCTTCTTCAATAATGGCTTTGGCTTTTATTGCTTCTTTCTTACGATTTTTTAAATTTTCCTCAACTACTTCTTGTAAATCATCAATATCAAAGAGATATACATTTTCTAATTCATTAACGCTTGGTTCAATATTTCTTGGTACCCCTATATCAATAAGAAATAGGGGTTTATATTTACGGGGTCTTAAGATTGAAGAAAGGAGATTTTTAGTAATTATATAAGAGGTGGCGCTGGTTGAGGCTATTACAATATCCTTTTGAATTAAAAGCTCAGGAAGGGCCTCTAAAGGATAGGCTTCTCCATTAAACCTTTCAGCTAATTCAATGGCTTTAGAAAGGGTTCTGTTGGTTATAGATATTTTTTTTGCTCCAAGAGATATCAAATGTTGACAGGCAAGTTCAGCCATCTCGCCTGCACCAATTAAAAGAATTTTTTTGTCTTTGAGAGAGCCTAAAATTTTTTTGGCAAGAAGTGCCCCGGCATAACTTACAGAAACGGCCCCTCCTCCTATGCCTGTTTCTGTTCGCACTCTTTTGGCTACAAAAAAAGTTCTATGTAGAAGTTTATTAAGAAATAAACCAGAAGTTTTATAGGATAAAGCTTTTTTATATGCCTCTTTTAATTGGCCTAAAATTTGAGGTTCTCCTAAAACCATAGAATCAAGCCCGCAAGCAACCTCAAAAAGATGTCTTATGGCTTCTTCATCCACCAAAATATAAAAAAATGAAAAAATTTCTTTTTCAAAGGCCTTTATTTCATTGAAGATAAATTGTTTGAATTTGTCTAAAAAAATATCTTTTTCGTTTTTTTCTATAACCAATATAAATTCAACTCTATTACAAGTGGAGAGAAAAAGTCCCTCTTTTAATGAGGGATAAAATTCCTTTAAAGAAAGGATCGGATAGGTGGAAGCTTTAGCAAAGGAAAGTTTTTCTCTTAGCTCAATGGGTGTAGTTTTATGATTGACTCCAATTAATAAAATTTGTAAATCACTGTCCATAGCTGTGGAAACCCTTAATATAAAAATTTACTACAAAAAAGGTAAAAAA
>JBKBRL010000176.1:0-2524 GCA_046292115.1 Caldimicrobium sp. | reverse complement strand
ACCTCAAGAGGGCAATTCATGAAGTGCCCCGATGAATTGAAAATTCCTTTTTGGGCTTATGGCAATATGCCTCTATGAGATGTGGGGGATTCGTGAATTATCCCTACATAAATCATAGGCATGAATGACTGAGGGACTACTGAGGGTGTTCTTTGCTAATAAAATTTTATAAGTAGCCTCTAATAGGAGACTTGACAAGTAAAGAAGATAAATTATATTTAATATAAATTTAGGGCCGCTAACTCAGACGGTAGAGTACCAGCCTTTTAAGCTGGGAGTCGCAGGTTCGAGTCCTGCGCGGCCCATATGAGGATGCCCCCATCGTCTAGCCAGGTCCAGGACACCGGCCTTTCACGCCGGCGACAGGGGTTCGAATCCCCTTGGGGGCGCTTTTCTTTTACATATGAGTAGTAGCAAATCCTTAGCTCTCGTTCTTCTTAGTGCTGGAATGGATAGTGCTGTTTGTGCCAGTATTGCTTCCCTTCATCATTCCTTAGCTTTCTTACATATCCAATATGGCCAAAGAACCGCTAAAAAAGAATTAGAATGCTTTCACAGGTTATGTGAGTTTTATAAACCTGTTATGATCTTTATAGCTGAAGCTCCCTTTCTTAAAGCTATGGGAGGCTCCAGTCTTACCAATGAAAATCTTCCAATTCCCGAAGAAGAGGAAGAGGGAAATATTCCCTCAACTTATGTCCCCTTTAGAAATGGTATTTTCTTGAGTATCGCTACTGCCTGGGCTGAAATAATCGGGGCCAAAAAAATTTTTATCGGTGTTAATCAGATTGACTTTTCAGGTTATCCTGACTGTAGAGAGTCTTTTATTAAAGCTTTCAATCAGGCTATTCAAGAAGGAACAAAACCGGAGACTCAAATTGAAATAGCTACCCCTTTAATAAATCTCTCTAAAAGAGAGATTGTTCAGTTAGGAGTTAAATTAGGAACCCCATTTCACCTTACTTGGTCCTGTTATAAAGATAATGAATTAGCCTGTGGGAAATGTAGCTCCTGTAAAATTAGACTTAAAGCCTTTAATGAGGCAGGAGTTAAAGACCCGTTACCTTATAGGTAAGTATGAAACACTTTGTTTGCCAAAGATGTGGAGAATGTTGTAAAGGTGAAAGCACTGTCTCTTTAAGTGATGGAGAAATTCAAAACATCGCTCAATATTTAAGAATCTCTGTAGATGATTTTCTTAAAAATTTCATCGTCTTTAAGGGCTCTTCAAGAAAAGAGATGAAAATTAACAATGGATATTGTATTTTTTTTGACCAAGAAAAAAGGTTGTGTAAAATCCATCCTGTAAAACCTAAAAAATGTAAAGAATGGCCCTTTCCACCTATTATTTTTAAAGACAAAGAAAATTTTCAAATTATACAGAACTTTTGCCAGGGATTAAAAAATTTTTCTTTCGAAGAATTAAATCAGACTAATTACTTGAAAAATGAAAAATAAGGTTTAACATAAAATAAAAATTAATTTTAAAGTAAAAATTAATTTGAGAGGATAGCAAAAATGAAGCAAGAACTAACCGCAAGAGATAAAAAACTAAGTTTTTATAAAAATTTGGGATTAAAATTAACTCCTCAAAGATTAGCTATTTTAGAGTATTTAGAACAAACAAGAGAACATCCTTCTGCAGAGGATATCTATAATGTCTTAAAAGATCGTTTCCCAAGTATGTCCTTTGCCACTATTTATAACACTCTCCAAGTCTTGATAAAAAAAGGATTAGTAAAAGAACTTCCATTAGACAGTTCAAAGAAAAGATTTGATCCCTTTACTCATCCTCACCATCATTTTGTCTGCAAAAAATGTGGAAAGATAATGGATGTAGAAAAACATTTTGATATTGCTATACCTGACGATCTAAACGATGTGGAAATTGAAGAATTCCAAGTAGTTTTTACTGGCTTATGCAAGGAATGTAAAGAGAAGTAAGTTCCTTTGAGTGTATTATATATCGTTGCTCTACCAATTGGGAATCTCAAAGATATTACACTTAGGGCTTTAGAAGTTTTAAATGAGGTAGATATAGTCTTAACAGAAGACTCAAGAAGTTTTAAGAAATTAACCCAGGTCTACAAATTATCCCCAAAGAAAGTTATAAGTTTTTATAAAGAAGTTGAGAGAATTAAAGAAGATCAAGTAGTGCAATGGCTAAAGGAAGGGAAGAAGATAGCTCTTTGTAGTGAAGCAGGTACACCCCTTCTCTCCGACCCTGGTTGCTTTTTGATAAGACGCCTCTACAAAGAAAATATAAAAATCGTGCCTCTTCCTGGCCCATCCTCTCTAACAACTGCCCTTTCTGTTTGCCCCTTTGATTTGTCTCAAGGTTTTATTTTTTTAGGATTTCTGCCAAGAAAGGAAAAAGAGATAGAAACTAAGTTAAAAGAACTACCTCCTAATTTACCTATAGTACTATTTATACCTCCTCATAGGTTCAATAGAACCATCAAAACTTTATTAAAATATATGGGGGAGAGAGAAGCTTTTTTGGCAAGAGAATTAACCAAAGTTT
>JBKBRL010000175.1:0-2532 GCA_046292115.1 Caldimicrobium sp. | reverse complement strand
TCTAATATTCAATTTGCTATTAATCCCAAGAATGGCGAGATGGTAGTGATTGAAATGAACCCAAGGGTTTCAAGGTCTTCAGCTCTTGCCAGTAAAGCCACAGGATATCCCATTGCTAAAATTGCAGCTAAACTTGCTATAGGCTATACCTTAGATGAATTAGCCAACGATATCACCCGCGAAACAAAGGCAGCCTTTGAGCCAACGATAGATTATGTGGTAGTAAAAATACCCCGTTTTACCTTTGAGAAATTTCCTGAATGTCAGGACGAACTTACTACTTCTATGAGGTCTGTTGGGGAGACGATGGCCATTGGTCGCACCTTTAAAGAGGCTTTACAAAAGGCTATAGCTGGATTAGAGATTGGTCGCTTTGGGTTTGGCGCAGATGGTAAATCTCCCTCAGACAAAGGAATAACTTTGTCAAGAGAAGAAATTATTGAAAAATTAAGCAGACCAAATAGCCAAAGAATTTTCTATATAAGAGAAGCCTTTAAAGCAGGGTTCTCCATAGAAGAGATTTATCAATATTCTTACATAGATCCCTGGTTCTTGTATCAACTTAAGGAACTCTTTGAGATAAGCGAAGCTTTTAAAGGGAAAAATTTAGAGGAAATCACACCTCAAGATTTTAAGGAACTAAAACAATTAGGATTTACTGATTATCAAATAGCCTTTTTGACAGGATCTTCTGAAGAGGAAGTGAGAAAAAGGCGCCTACAACTTAGTATTAAACCAACTTATAAGTTAATTGATACTTGTGCTGCAGAGTTTGAAGCTTATACCCCATATTATTATTCTACCTATGAAGAAGAAAATGAGGGGAGGGCAAAATTAAGTAAAAACAAGAAAATTATTATCATTGGAGGAGGTCCTAATAGAATTGGGCAGGGTATTGAATTTGATTATTGCTGTGTCCATGCTATTAAGGCTATTAAAGAGAGAGGCTATGATGCTATTATGATAAACTCAAATCCTGAAACAGTGTCTACTGACTATGATGTATCCACAAGACTTTATTTTGAGCCTCTAACATTGGAACATGTCTTAAATGTTTACGAAGAAGAGACTCCAGAAGGAGTAATCGTGCAGTTTGGAGGACAAACGCCCCTTAATTTGTGTATGCCTCTATATAAAGCAGGGGTAAAAATTTTAGGAACCTCACCTTTAAACATTGATAGAGCTGAGGATAGAGAGAAATTTGATGCCCTTTTGCAAAAATTAAATCTTAAAAGGCCTCAAGCTGGGATCGCCTATACAAAGGATGAGGCCCTAAAAGTTGCTTCTTCTCTTGGCTATCCAGTTCTCATAAGGCCTTCTTATGTGCTTGGCGGAAGAGCAATGAAAATCGTTTACACTGAGGGAGAATTAGTAAGGTATATTGAGAGTGCCGTAGAGATCAATCCTCAGCATCCCGTTTTAATTGATAAGTTTTTAGAAGATGCCATAGAGGTAGATGTGGATGCCCTATGTGATGGTGAAAGGGTGGTAATTGGGGGCATTATGGAACATATTGAGGAGGCAGGAATACACTCTGGCGATTCTGCCTGCATTCTTCCACCTTTAAATTTATCTAAAAGGATACTTGAGGAAATTAGAGAAGCCACAAGAAAACTTGCTTTGGAGCTTGAGGTAAAAGGTTTAATTAATATACAATTTGCCATAAAGGATGATGAAGTTTATGTTTTAGAAGTGAACCCCAGGGCTTCAAGAACGGTTCCCTTTGTCTCTAAGGCAATAGGTGTCCCTTTAGCTAAGCTTGCTACCTGGATTATGTTAGGTGAATCTTTAGAAAATCTAAACTTTACGGAAGAGATTATTCCCAAATACTATGCGGTAAAGGAAGTAGTTTTTCCTTTTAAGAGATTTCCTGGAGTTGATGTTATGCTTGGGCCTGAGATGAAATCAACAGGAGAAGTTATGGGGATTGATTGGGAGGCCTCTCTTGCCTATGCTAAGGCACAATTTGCTTCAGGGATGAGGCTTCCTCTTTCCGGGAAAGTTTTTATTTCCGTTAAGGATGAGGATAAGCCCAACATTGTAGATGTGGCAAAAAATCTTGAGGAAATGAAATTTGAAATTTTGGCAACAACGGGCACTGCTCAATATCTTCGTGAGTTTGGTATAAAGGTAAAAGTGGTTCCTAAAATTTCTGAAGGGATAAGGCCAAATATTTTGGATTTCATAAAAAATAAGGAAATTGCTTTGATGATAAATACAGCTAAAGGCAAGTTTAGCAAGTTAGATGCATATCTTATTAGGCGCTATGCAATGGAGCTTGATATTCCCTATGCTACAACAGTGGCAGGAGCTCGAGCTATGGTTTGTAGCATAAAACGACTAAGAGGAAAACCTTTCTCCTTTGCCCCTCTGCAAGAATATTACAAAACCTTAAGCTATAACTATTATGCCACAAAGTTTAAGCAAGAAGGGTAAATTAGAGGCTCTTGTATTTTCTGTAAAAACTGCAAAAGTTGCAAAGAGTTAGTTGTAAAAGAGAGGAATCTTTTAAAAAAGTTTTTTTGTGAAAAT
>JBKBRL010000174.1:0-2552 GCA_046292115.1 Caldimicrobium sp. | reverse complement strand
TTCCCAATAGAACCCTTAACCTTCTTGTTTCAGAAGAAGAACTTACCAAAAGAAAGAAAAAATGGAAGCCCCCTAAGAAAAAATTGTCGGGGATCTTGAATAAATATTATAAATTGGTAAAATCAGGTTCTACAGGAGCAATTTTAGAGTGAATCCTTTTTATTATTTAGGAAGAGGTTTTGTTAAAGTTCTTAAAGATTCAGGGGGAATTTTTCTTTTTTTTAGTCAAGCTCTTTTATATACTTTCCTTCCTCCCTACCGAATAAGATTATTTATTAGGCATATGGAGTTTATAGGGGTAAAATCGTGGTTAGTAGTGACTTTAACAGCGCTTTTTGCAGGAATGGTAACAGCCTATCAAGTTCATCATGCCTTAGTGAAATTTGGTGGACAGAGTGTTTTAGGTGGAGTGGTAGCTTTAACCTTAACGAGGGAGTTAGGACCTGTTTTGACAGCCATTATGGTTGTAGCAAGAGCAGGCTCTGCTATTACAGCAGAGCTTGGAAGTATGCGAATTACTGAGCAAATTGACGCATTAAAAATTATGGCTGTAAATCCAGTACAGTATTTAATAACCCCCAGAATTTGGGCAGCTATGATTATGTTACCATTGCTTACAGCCATAGCGGATCTTATTGGAATTGCTGGTGGCTATGTCATTGGTGTGTTTGTATTAGGTATTGACCATGGAATTTTTGTTGCAAGAATGAATGATATGGTAGAGCTTGTTGACATAATGAGTGGGATATATAAATCTATTTTCTTTGGCGCTTATATCGTGGCAGTATGTGGCTATAAAGGATATTATACTTCAGGAGGTGCAGAAGGTGTAGGTAGAGCTACCACAGAGGCAGTTGTAATTTCCTCTGTAGGTATTTTAATTTTTGATTACATTTTAACTACTATATTTTTTTAATGGGCTAATTAAAAATGGAAATAATAAAAATTAAAGATTTGAAAAAAAGTTTTAATTCCTTTCAAGTGTTAAAGGGTGTAAATTTAACCTTGCCGGCACAAAAAATTACCTTTATTATGGGAGGTAGCGGAACTGGAAAAAGCGTTCTACTGAAACATATTGTAGGGCTTTTAAAGCCTGACGAAGGCGAAATATGGTTTGAGAATCAAGATATTACCAAGCTTAATGAAAGAGAACTTCAAAGGGTAAGAAAAAAAATAGGATTTCTCTTTCAGGAAGGAGCTCTTTTTGATTCTTTAACTGTGGCAGAAAATGTAGCTTTTCCTTTAGTGGAGCATAGTAACCTCTCTAAAAAAGAGATTGCTTCTAAAGTAGATGAATTGCTTGCTGCAGTGGAACTTCTTCCAGCTAAAAATAAATATCCTTCAGAACTTTCTGGAGGTATGAAAAAAAGAGCGGCTCTTGCAAGAACTTTAGCGTTAAATCCAGAAGTTATTTTATTTGATGAGCCCACTACTGGATTAGATCCGGTGCTCCAAATCACTATTATGGATTTGATTAAAAAAGTAAAAGAAAATTATGGATTGACCTGTGCGGTAATAAGTCACGATTTAATTATAGCTTTTAAATATGCCGATAAAATTGCCTTTTTGTATGATGGCAAGATTGTGGATGAGGGTGCTCCAGAGGAAATTAAAAATTCTAATCATCCCTATGTGCAAAGATTTTTAGAAAGTGCACTTTTAGAAAATAAATAGGAGGGTGAAAGATGGCAAATAAGGCTTCCACTGAAATTAAAGTAGGAATTTTTGTTTTTTTGGGTATATTAGCTTTGCTTTACTTGACTGTTCAGTTAGCGCAAGAGGCTTTTACTCCCAAAGATAGTTATAAAATTTATGCGGTCTTTGATAGTGTTTCTGGGTTAATAAAGGGAGCCAAGGTGGAGATGGCTGGAGTGCCTATTGGTAAAGTGGGCGAGATTTCTTTAACGCCTGAAGGAAAAGCTAAGGTGGAACTGCTAATTTTTAAGAAATATAAAATAAATGAAGATGCTACGGCAGTCGTTAGAACCTTTGGAGTTTTGGGGGATAAATTTATAGAAATAAGACCAGGTACCTCTCAAATATATTTAGCAGAAGGCGGTATGATTAAGAATACAGAAAGTCCAACAGATTTAGATCAAATACTTGCAAGCATTGGACCAGCAGTTGAGGGGTTAAAAGAAGTATTAGGAAGTCAAGAGGGAAGAGAGAATTTAAAGATTTTAGTGGCAAATATTAAAGATGCCTCAGAAAGTTTTAAGAAGATAGCAGAAAAGGTGGAAAAAGGGCAGGGTACCTTAGGAAAACTTATTGCAGATGATAAACTCTATAAAGATCTTTCTGCTACCTCTCAAAGCTTAAAAAACATTGCACAGCAAATAGAGAAAGGTGAAGGGACCTTAGGTAAATTAGTAAAAGACGAATCTCTTTACTTAACTTTAAAAAATACCGCTAATAACTTAGAAAAGGTTTCTAAAAAACTGGAAAAAGGGGAGGGTACCCTTGGTAAACTTATTAATGAGGATGATTTATACAAAGATTTGCGGCTGCTCTCTAAAGATTTAAAGAATGCAGCACAAAACCTGGATAAAATT
>JBKBRL010000173.1:0-2575 GCA_046292115.1 Caldimicrobium sp. | reverse complement strand
CAGGCAGCAAGTATGGCAGCTGTTTTATTGGCAGCGGGCACAAAAGGTAAGAGATACGCATTAAAGCATTCTCGTATAATGCTTCATCAGCCCATAGGAGCTTTTCAGGGACAGGCAACAGATGTTGAAATCCAAGCAAAGGAAATTTTGCGACTAAGGGAGGTTTTAAATAAAATTCTTTCACAGCACACAGGTCAAGATGAAGAGAAAATTAAAATAGATACAGAGAGAGATTTTTATATGTCTTCTGAAGAAGCTTTAGCTTATGGGATAATTGATAAAATTTTGATGAGAAGAGAATAAAATTAAAAAGGAAGGGTTGAGAGATGGCAAAGGAAGAATTAAGATGTTCCTTTTGTGGAAAAAGCCAAAGTGAAGTATTAAAACTTATAGCAGGTGCCTCAGCTTATATTTGTAATGAATGCGTAGAACTTTGCAATGAGATTTTGGAAGAGGAATATGAACGTGCAGAGGAGCAGCAAAAAGATAAGGCACTGCCTAAACCTTCTGAAATTAAAGCCTATTTAGATCAATATGTAGTGGGACAGGAGAGAGCGAAAAAGGTTTTATCAGTTGCCGTTTATAATCATTACAAAAGGATTGAGAAAGAGAAAAAGGGGTTAAGAAAAAGAGATGAGGTGGAAATTCAAAAATCAAATATTTTACTTATAGGGCCTACAGGGTCAGGGAAAACTCTTATGGCTCAAACTTTAGCTAAATTTTTACAAGTGCCCTTTACCATTGCAGATGCTACTCCTTTAACAGAAGCTGGCTATGTAGGAGAAGATGTAGAGAATATCCTCTTGTATTTACTTCAGGCAGCAAATTTTGATATAGAACTTGCTCAAAAAGGGATTGTTTATATAGATGAGATTGATAAGATTGCACGCAAAAGTGAGAGCCCTTCTATTACAAGAGATGTCTCTGGTGAGGGGGTTCAGCAAGCCCTTTTGAAAATTTTAGAGGGTACAATTGCCAATATTCCACCTAAAGGTGGAAGAAAACATCCTCAGCAAGAATATATTCGTTTAGACACGACAAATATACTTTTTATTTGTGGTGGGGCTTTTGTAGGGTTAGATGAAATTATTAAAAGAAGGTTAGGAAAGGGATCCATTGGTTTTGGAGCAGAGATTAAAAATAAGCAAGCCCTAACCTTAGGAGAAGTTCTCTCTTATGTTCAGCCAGAAGACCTTATAAAGTTTGGTTTTATTCCAGAATTTGTTGGTAGATTGCCAGTTGTTGCTACTTTAGATGAATTAAGCGTTGCTGATTTAGTGAGGATTTTAGTTGAACCCAAAAATTCCTTAGTAAAACAATACCAAAAACTGATGGAGATGGAAGGAGTGGAATTAAAATTTACAGAGGAGGCATTACAAGCTATAGCTGAAGAGGCATACAAACGAAAAACTGGTGCAAGGGGTCTTCGTTCTATTATAGAAGAGGTTATGGTAGATGTGATGTATGAAATTCCCTCCTTGAAAAATGTTTCAGAGTGTGTGATAACCAAGGAAGTTGTCTTGAAAAAAGAAAGACCAATCTTAACTTTTAATACTAAGAAGAGAGCAAAGGAGGGGTAAAAAGAAATTATGAAAAATACCCATATATTTAAAGAAGAGGTTTTGAAGGTTCCTTTACTTCCGCTCAGGGAGATTGTTATTTTTCCAAACACAGCTGTTCCCCTTTTTATTGGTCGTACAAAGAGTATATTAGCTTTGGAAGCAGCCTATAAGGACAACAAACTCATCTTTCTTTCTGCTCAGAAAGATCCAAAACTTGATGATCCTTTAGAGGAGGATATCTATAAAGTAGGAACTCTGTGCAAAATAGTGCAATACTTAAGTCTTCCAGATGGGTCACTTAAAATATTAGTGGAAGGATTAAATAGAGGAAGAATTATAAGGTATCTTCCCAATCCTGAGTATTTTTTAATAGAAGTAGAGATTAAAACAGAGCTTATAGAGTCCGATGTGGAAACAATTGCACTTATAAAATTGTGTAAAGAGTCTTTTGAAGAATATGCACAGTATAATAAAAAAATTAATCCAGATACTCTTTCATCTTTAATAAAGATTGAAAATCCTTCAGAACTTTCTGATAGAATGGCGGCTCTTTTGCCCTTTACCCTTGAACAAAAGCAAAAATTGCTTGAAACAATAAGTGTAAAAAAGAGACTTGAAAAAATACTTCAATTTTTAAGAGGAGAAATCGAGATTATTAAGACAGAAGCTCGTATACGGGAAAGAGTGAAAAAGCAGATGGAGAAACATCAAAGAGATTATTATCTTCAGGAGCAGATGAAGGCAATTCAGAAAGAGTTAGGAGAGCGGGAAGATGGAAGAAGTGAACTTAGTGAATTAGAAAAAAGAATAAAAAAGAAAAAATTGCCAAAGCATGTGGCTAATGTTGTCTGGAAAGAGTTTAAAAAACTGAGCTTAATGTCCCCAATGTCTGCTGAGGCAACATTTGTTAGAAATTATATTGATTGGATAATTAGTCTACCCTGGTATGAAAAAACGAAAGATATTATTGATTTGGAAAAGACAGTAGAGATTTTAAATAAACGCCACTTTGG
>JBKBRL010000015.1:0-9064 GCA_046292115.1 Caldimicrobium sp. | reverse complement strand
TTTTCCTCAACCTCTTGAGAAAGCTGTGTTAAAGCATTCATCTCTTCCTCAATGCGTTTCTCTAAAAGTTTTAGTTCCCTCTCTTTACTCTCAAGCTCCTTTTCCTTTTGTAAAAGCCTTTCTTTCTCAAGGTTTAAAAAATCGGAAATTTCAGGAGGACAGGTATAAAGAGGACTACCTTCCTTTGCGGATACAAAGGTGGTCTCAGATAAAAAATAAAATAGCCCTAAAAGAATTTTTATGCTACCTGTAATAAGTAAAAATTTAAAAAGTACCCTTAAGCTAAAGACTTTCTTCAAGGTTTCTACCCTTTCTTAATAAAATTATCTCATCTAATTCTTTAATTTCTTTTTTCCATTTGGATAGGTTATATTGAAGAGTAATTTTTTCTGTAAATCTTTCCATCACTCTTTTTTCCATATTTCTCTTTTTTAGCTCTTCTTTTAGCTCCTCTAAAATCCTTTCTTGTACCTTTACCTTATTATCGGCTATTTCCCTAAATTCTAAAAGAGTATTAAGATAAAACAACCAACTTTTTAGGTCTTCTGCAGAAAAATTTCTCTTTTCTTGTAAATAGTTTATACAATCTTTATATTCTTCTTCAATCAACTTTTTCTCTTCTAAAAGCTTTTGATAATTAATTTTGGCATTATAAACCATTATTTTTGTTCTTTCCTCAAGTAATTCTTTAAACCGTAGAATCCGTTTAAGTAAGTCTAATTTTTTCTTCATTGTGTTTTTATAATTTCTTTTAATAAATTAAGGGTTTTTTCATAGGTGTAGCCTTCTTCCACATTTTGTCGTAAAAAATCTTTTATTCTGGGTATAAGTTCTAAAGCTTTATCAATTTCTGGATTTGAACCTTTAACATATGCTCCAATATTGATTAAGTCTTCAGCTTTTTTATAAGTGGCTAACAAATTTATTACTTCTTGAGCTAATAATACTTGCTCTCTTGGAACAATATCTCTCATAACTCTTGATACACTGGAGAGTACATCAATGGGAGGATAATGGCCTTCCTGAGCCAATTCTCGGGTTAATACTATATGTCCATCTACGATACTTCTTACCGCATCAGCAATGGGGTCATTCATATCATCACCCTCAACCAAAACCGTATAGATAGCAGTTATTGCACCTCCACCTTTTTTTGGCCCTACTCTCTCTAAAAGTTGAGGAAGTTTAGCAAAAACAGAGGGAGTATATCCTCTTGCAGTAGGGGGTTCTCCACTTGCTAATCCAATCTCCCTTCCTGCCATACAAAATCTTGTTAAAGAATCCATTAGTAGCAAAACCTTTTTACCCTGATCTCTAAAAAACTCAGCAATAGTAGTTGCATAATAGGCAGCTCTCATTCTTAAGGCTGGGCTTTCATCAGATGTTGATACAACTACTATGGATCTTTTAAGTCCTTCCTCACCAAGATCCCTCTCTATAAATTCTCTTACTTCTCTACCTCTTTCTCCAATCAAAGCAATTACATTTATATCTGCTTTGGTATACCTGGCTAACATTCCAAGTAGAGTACTTTTGCCAACTCCAGAACCTGCCATTATGGCAACCCTTTGTCCCACCCCTATTGTTAATAGGGCATTTATAGCTTTAACTCCTACATCTAAAATTTCTCTTATCCTATCTCTCTCTAAAGGCTTTAATGGATCATTATAAAGGGGATAGTAATCTTCGGGGTCTGGCTTTTCTCTAAAATCTAAAGGTTCTCCTAAGGCATTAACTACTCTTCCCACAAAGGACCATCCCACAGGACAATTTCTCACAGAAAGAGGCACCACCTTTGCCCCTACCTCTAATCCTCTTATTTCCTTTAATGCAATAAGCATTAATTTTTCCCCTTGGAATCCCACAACCTCTGCTAAGGTTTCTACCTCTTTTCCCACAATTTTGCAAAGGTCTCCTAATTTTAGTTTTGGACCTTCGCTCTCAAGAAGAATACCTAATACTTTAGTAATAAATCCGTAGACCTCAAAGGGTGTGTACTCTTCTAATTTTTTATAAATTCTTGTTATAGGTTTAATTTGCATTACAAATTAAGTTGAGCTAAAAGTTTTTCCCATCTTTTTTCTAAGGTAGCATCAATATAACCTACCTTAGTTTCTATAAACAATCCACCTTTAGATACAGCAGGGTCGCAAACAAGCTTAATTTTATAACCTTTAAAAGCAAAGACCCCTTCTTGCAACTGCTCTTGAAGAAAAGAATAGTCCTGAGGGTTTACCTTTATTAAAATTTCAGTCCCTTCTACTATATAACTTAAAGCTTCCTTTATAATTCTTAAAAGTAATTCTTTATCAACTTCAATCTCTTTAAGGGTCAATTTTTTGGCAATTTCTAAAGATAAGGTTAAAATTTCTTTATCTAAATTTAAAATTAAATCTTCCAAACTTTCTTCCAATTTTTTTAAAAAAGAGATAACTTCCTTTTTATGGTTTTCTACTTGTTCTTGGAACTTTCTTTTAAGTTCCTCTTCCATCTTGGCTAACTTATCCTTTGCATTCTCAAGCCCTAATTTAAGACCCTCTTCATACCCCACTTTTTCACCTTTCTTTTTCCCTTCTTCATATCCCTTTTTAAACCCTTCTTCATAGGCTTTAGCTAAAACTTCCTTTAGAGAGGGTTTCTCCTCATTCTTATTTTTATTTGCTTTTTTTATAGATTCCTCTTCTTTGATGTTTATAAATAAAGAAAACTTTCCTTCTAAAAGGTCGGAAACTTTAAGGTCTGGCTCGACCAAATCATGCAAATATATTTTTTCAGCCTTTATGATTTTAGACAAATTCTTCTTCTCCTCTTGAAAGAACGATTTTACCTTCTTGTTCCAATTTTTTGGCTATCCTAATTATATTCATCTGAGCCTTTTCTACTTCAGCAATCCTAACTGGAGGCATCATTTCAAGTTCCTCTTTAAGTAAATTCGCAGCCCTTTTACTCATATTTCTGTAAAATTTTTCTTTCACTTCTTGAGAAGCTCCTTTTAAAGCTAGTTTTAAATCATCAGTTGAGATCTCGCGCAAAAGGGTTTGAATTGCCACATCATCCACTTTGAGAAAGTCTTCAAAGGTAAAGAGGAATTTTCTAATCTCTTCAGCCAAAGTTGGATTTTCATCTTCTATTTCTGTTAAAAGCTCATCCTCTAACTCTCTACCAGCGTGAGAAAGAATTTCTGCAGCCTTTTCAGCACCCCCAATTTTCTTGCCTAAAGCACCCCCTACTGCCTTTAACTCCTCTTCTAAGGCATCACTTATCTCCTTTACAATTTCAGGATCTACCTTATCTAAGAGAGCTATTCTTAAAAGTACCTCACTGCGTATTTTCTCTGGAATAAGCTGTAGCACTTGCCCAGCCAATTCCGGCTCTAAATAAACTAAAATAATCGCTATAGTTTGTGGATGCTCATTGGCTAAAAAATTGGCAATAGTCTTAGGATCGAGTTTTTTTAGTTTTTTAAATATATCAGGACCTATCTCTTTTTTAATCTCTTCATATAAGGCTTTACCTTTATCTCCATAAGCCTCTATTAAACTTTTTCTTAAAAACTCATCAGGTGAGAGATTGATATTAGATAATAAATCTTTTGCCTCAATATTTGCTTCTTCTAAAACTTTTTTGGCAACCTCGGCAGGAATATATTCTATCTTTGCCATCTCAACGCCAATTCTCTTTATATCTTCCTCATCTAAAAACTTATAAACCTCTGAAGTAAATTCTTCTCCCATAAGCATAAGAAAAATTGCTGCCTTTTGAGCGCCTGTTAACTTATCAGGATCAAGTTTTGCCATCCTCTTAAGCCTCTACCAAAGCCTTCTTTCTCTCCTCCAAGGTTTCTTCTAATAGCCATTTTTTTACCAATGCAGCTGCCCTTTCCGGTTGACTTCTTATAATTCCTATTGCTATCTCCTTAGGGAGTATCTCTTCTTCAATTTCTTCAATAGGAGGAGGTGGCGGCACCTCTACTCGTTCAGCAGGTATTGGAGCAGGTGCAGGTCTTAAACTCTTTAAAAGAGGACGTATTATCAA
Source organism: Caldimicrobium sp. (assembly GCA_046292115.1). Taxonomy (GTDB): domain Bacteria; phylum Desulfobacterota; class Thermodesulfobacteria; order Thermodesulfobacteriales; family Thermodesulfobacteriaceae; genus Caldimicrobium. Next base: position 5,029 of record JBKBRL010000015.1, on the reverse strand, counting down.
TAAATAAAGAAAAAGAATAATGAGTATAACAACAAAAGGTTTATAAAATTGCGCTATATAATCCATAGCCCCTGGTTTTTTAACAGGTGGTTCTATAAAACTTTTTGCTTCAACCTTTACTTCATCTCCTCTATCAGGATTATAGCCAATAGCCCCTTTTACTAAATTTTCTATCCATTCAATCTTTGCCGTCTCATTTTCAGATAAAACTTTTTTATCTACGACCACTGCTACACTAATTCTCTTAATACTTCCTGGAGAAATTTCAAGATTTCTAACTCTTTTACTAACTTCATAATTCCGTACTACTCGCTTTTTGGAGTAGTTTTCTCCTTGTGCCTGAGGTGAAGAAGTGGCTTCAAATTTTTGTGTTAAAGCTCCCTTTACACCAGCCACTCCTTCCTCACTTTGAGTTTTCGTTTGCCTCGTTTCCTCTTCTAAATCCTCTGAAATAACAGCGCTTTCCTCAGGATTTACTCTTTCTTCAACTAAATTCTCTTTATCAAAAGATAGATCAACAGAAACTTGTGCTATAGCTTTACCATAACCTAAAGCTGAACTTAAAAGTTCCTCAATTTTATTCTTTAAACTTTCTTCTACTCTTTTTTTATAAGCCAACTGCGTGGTCGAAGCCTCAAAATCTTCACCTTCATAGGCATAGAGTTTTTTTCCTGTAATTGCATCTACAATTACCACATTTTTTGGATCAAGTTTGGGAACAGCCCCACTTACTAAATTCACAATTCCTCTAACTTGGTCATTATTTAAAGTAAAACCAGGCTTCAATTCTAATAATACTGATGCCTTGGGAGGCTTTTCCTCCTCAATAAAAAGACTCTCCTTTGGAAGAGCTAAATGTACCCTTACCGATTTTACACCCTTAATTCCCATAATAGTTCTTGCAAGCTCTCCCTCTAAAGCCCTTTGATAATTAACTTTTTCTTGAAACTCCGTTAACCCTAACTTTTCTTTATCAAAAAGCTCAAAACCAGGGCCTCCTCCACCTAAAAGACCTCTGCTTGCTATTTCCATCCTAACTTCAGGAACTTTCTCTTTAGAAATGTAGATACTTCCATCCTTTTCAATCTTATAAGGAATTTTCTGTTCCTTTAAATATTGAATTACTTGCCCTGCAGTAGCTTCATCTAATCCTCTATAGAGGAGGTCCATAGGGGTCCTTCCAACGAACCATATCAAAAGAGTTATTAAAAGGGTAGAGCCTAAAACACCCCCTACTAAAAAGATCTTTTGTTTTGTTTGAAGTTTTGACCAAAATTCTTTTATTTGCTCGTAACTTTGTCTAAAATTTAATGGAGGCATCTTTAACCTCTAAGTTATAACTTCTAACTAAATTTGCATTCTCATTATCTCTTGATAGGCTTCTAAAACTTTATTTCTTACCTTAAGCAACAATTTCATACTAACATCTGCTGAAGAAATTTTTAGGGCTACCTCTGCTGGGTCAATTTCTTCGCCCTTAGCTAAGGAGAAAAGGGCTTTCTCTGCCTCTTTTTCCTTTTGATCCACTTCTTTAATCTTATCTAAAATAATCTTCTGAAAATCACTCTTTTGCCCCTTTTCAAGCTTTTGATAATTCATCAATTTTCCCGCTAAAAGTTCATTTACTTTCATAACTTTCCTCCTCTAAAAATTATTTTAGAAGATCTAAGGTTCTCAAATACATACTCTTTGTGGTTGTAAGCACGGTAAGATTTGCTTCATAGGCACGACTTGCCGAAAGTAGCTCAACCATCTCAGTAATTACATCAACATTTGGGTATTTAACAATCCCCCTTTCATCTGCATCAGGATGTCCTGGATCATAAACCTCTTTAAATGGTGACGGATCATCAATAATTGCCTCCACTTTTACTTTTTTCAACAGGGATTGATCCCTTGATAAGGGAATAGCTTTTAGCACCACATTTTTAGCTTTGTATGGTCCTCCTTCCAAAGTTCTTGTAACTTGGGCATTAGCTAAGTTAGTCGCTGCAACATTTATTCTTGTCCTTTGTGCTAAAAGTCCACTCTGAGCTATCCTACCTGCCATTAATAGGTTCATTTCTATTTACCTCCCTCAGTTATTATTTCCTTTAGTCTTTCTAATTCTTTACTTAAGGCCTGTAGAGTTGTCTCATATAAAAGTTGATTCTCTGTGAGAATAACCATTTCCTCCTCTAAACTCACATTATTTGGCGTGCCTAAGGTGGAAGAAAAGTCTTCCCTCCCCCATCTTTCTAAAGCTCTATCCCTAAAGGAAATATGCTTCTCTCGTGTAGTTTTCAGTGCTCTCTCTGAAGATAGATAGCTTTCCATAATCTTTTCAAAGGGCAGGTCTTTTCTTCTGTATCCTGGAGTATCCACATTGGCTATATTAGAAGAAATGAATTGATGGCGTATAGACCTTAACTTCAGCGAAACCTTAACTGTATCTAAAAGTTTTTGAAAACTACCCCACATAGTTTAGAACTCCTCCCAAGTTATTAAGTTCTTCTCCCTATACTCATTTAACTTATTTCTCAAAGTTCTTACAGTAATTCCTAACAATTCTGCCGCCTTAGTCTTATTTCCTTTTGTTAATCTCAAAGCCTTAATAATTGCCTCTCTCTCCATCTCCTCAAGAGGCTTTATCTCTTCTATTTTTATATCAAATTTTGTGCCTAACTTCTCCTTCACCTCAACCTTTTCCCCAGGAAATTCCCGTATAAACTCGCTTTTATTTTCGTCTTCATCAAAGGGATTTGTCAAATATTTGACATCAATAAACTCATCCTCACAGGTAATCACAGCACGTTCTATCATATTTCTTAATTCTCTTACATTACCAGGAAAGGTATAACTCAATAAAAACTTATAGGCCCCTTCGCTAAAATCTTTAAATTTCTTTCCATATATTTTGGAAAACTTTTCCAAGTAATATTTTCCTAACAATTTGATATCATTTTTTCTTTCTCTTAAAGGAGGAATTTTTACAGTAATTACATTAATCCTATAATATAGATCTGCCCTAAATTTATTTTCAGCTACCTCTTTTTCTATATCTCTATTTGTAGCAGAAATAAGACGAAAATCTACTTTAATGGGGTAATACCCTCCTAATCTATCAATTTCACCTTCTTGAAGTACTCTTAAAAGCTTGCTTTGTAGTGTTAAACTCATTTCGCCAATTTCATCTAAAAATAAAGTGCCCTGATCTGCCAACTCAATTTTTCCTTTTTTTCTAAAGTTTGCCCCTGAAAAGGCTCCTTTTTCATAACCAAAAAGTTCTGATTCCAGCAAAGTCTCAGGTAAAGCAGCGCAATTTATAGCGATAAAGGGCCCACCTTTGCGAGGACTTCTTTGATGGATATATTTTGCCAAAAGCTCTTTACCAGTACCTGATTCTCCGATAATTAAAATTGGCGCTTTTGTCTTAGCTACCTCTTCTAAAGCGCCTAATATTTTTAAAAGCTTTGGCTCACAGGTAAGAAATAATTCCTCCAATTGGGCAACCCTCTTTTCTTGTAAAAGAGAAAGGATAGAGGCCTCTATCAAATCCAAGGATGTACTTAAAAGCTTAATATCTTTTACTCCTTTTCTTATTAATTCAATCGCTTTCTCCAATGATAACTTTTCTGCAAGAAGAATTAAGGGAAATTTTTTTTCTTTTAGAATCTTTTCTATAGAGGGGATCTCTTCTTCGGATGTTAGAGTATAGACTAACACTTGAATATATGGTTTAATTTCACTTAATTCAAAGGTCTCTTTTTTCCAAAGAAAAACCCTGCAGCCTTTTTCTTCCAAACTTTCTTTCAAAAGCTTTATTTCAATAGCATCTCCAACAATACCTACAGTGCCATTCATCCCTAATAGACTAATTGCCTAGCCTTTTCAGCCAGTTCTTGTAATTTAATAAACTCTTTCGCAAGTCTTCCTTCTAAGGAAGCCTCCTGATTTAATTTTTCCCAAATTTCTTGACTGGCTTTAAGTTCTCCCTTTCTTTCTAAATAGTATGCCTCTAAGAAAAGAAGTCTATTACTCTTAGGAAATTTCTTCTTTGCTTCCCTTAGAAGTTCTTCAAAAATCTTGTGATCCTTCTCAAAACTCTCCGTAAGTAAGATTAAATAATCCTCTAACTTTGCCTCAAAGAAAGGATTTCGCAATAAATTGTAAGCAATATTAAGTTTTTTTAATTTTATTGCCTCCATATAAGCTGTATAAATTAATTTATGCTTTAAGTAAGGTGATAAGTTAGTATTTAAAATTTTTGGTAATAATTGAAGCCCTTTATTAAAATCTTTCTTTAAGACTAAATAGCTTTCTATATAAAAATATTCCGGTTTGTTCTTTACTTCACTACTACCTATCTGTTTTATATAATTAAAAAGCAAAGTTGCTAACTCCATCTCCTTTTTTTCTAAGGATAAATAAGCTAACTTCAAATAATAATCTCCTATTACCTCAGGAGAAAGTTTCATATTGTATGTCTGAAGAAAATAGTAAAGTGCAATAGAAGTTAGATTATATTTCAAAAATTCATCCCCAAGGGCATAATAAAAATCACCACATTCTAACTTTTCAAAAAAACCTTTATCTTCTTTTGCTATTCTCTGTAGCTCAGGTAACTTCCCTTTAGTAAAATACTCAGGAACTAAGAAAAGAGACGCCTTGCAAAATATCTCCTTTACCTTATTTAAAAAAATACTATCTTTATAATTACTTATGAAATCCAATGCCTTTAATCTTGCCTTTTCCCAGTCTTTCTTTTCATAATATATTCTTACTTCAAGAAATGAAGCCTCCTCTGCTATCTTTTCTTCTTTATACTTTATTTTTATTTGATTTATAAAGGAGAGTAAGTCTTCAATAGTTTTTGGAGGAAGTAGCTCTTTAATGGTTGCTCTTTCATAAGCTATTTGATATAGCCTAAACTTAGATAAAAAAGCTTCTTTTGAAAGATCCCATTCTGTAATTATTAACTGATAATATTTTTTAGCCTGTAAAATTTCACCTCTTTCCCAATTAGCTTCAGCCAGTTGAAAGAGAAAAT
>JBKBRL010000172.1:0-2631 GCA_046292115.1 Caldimicrobium sp. | reverse complement strand
TGAGGTTTTTCTCGTTTATAAAGCTCTTTACATCCAATCAACAGAAATATGAAAAGAAAAATTGATATAAACCTTGAAAAAAATCTAATAAAAGCCCTATTACTCATCACTCATTCCCTATTTTATTTTTTCCTCAAAGTAATTAAAGCTTAGAAGAATATATTAATCTAAACTGAAAAAATCTCAAATCCACAGAAAGAGGCGAAAACTTATACAATAAAAGTGGCATCTCCATAGGAATAAAGACGATAGCCTCTTTTTATAGCTTCCTCATAGGCTTTAAAGATTAGATCCCGTCCTGCAAAGGCACACACTAAAAGAAGTGGTGAAGACCTGGGAAGATGAAAGTTAGTAATTAGTCCTGAAATCACTTTAAATTCAAAACCTGGATAGATGTAAAGACTGCATAGTCCTTTATAAGGTTGAAACCTTTGCCTGGCAAGAAATTCTAAAGTGCGGGTAACCGTTGTCCCAACGGCAATAATTCTTCTTTTCTCTTGAAGGGCATTTACTACTTTTTCAATGGTATCCTCAGATACTTCCACATATTCTGGCTCTATCTTATGTAGCCTTATATCCTGAGTTTTAATTGGAGCAAAGGTGCCATAGCCAACATGAAGAGTAATATAGGCAAGGTCTACTCCTTTTTTCTGTAATCCCTTTAGGAGAGATTCATCAAAATGAAAACCAGCAGTTGGTGCTGCAATAGACCCTTCTTTTTTGGCATAGACTGTTTGGTAAGTTTGTAAATCATCTTCCTCTGGCTCTCTTTTAATATAAGGAGGAAGAGGTGCTTTACCGATTTTGTTAATTATCTCCTTCAAGGGAACTTCTTTAGTTTCAAGAAGTATTAAAAACTTGCCTTCTCCTAAATTTTTTTTAAGTAAAACTCTGAAATTAGTTATCTCTTTAGCATATAATTCCAGCCCTTCCTTTAATCTCTTTCCTTTTATAAGCGCTTGGCACTCAAAATAATAGCCTTCAGGCTTTTGAGTAAGAAGAACTTCTACTGCTCCACCTGTTTTCTTCCATAGTTTCAGCCTTGCAGGAAACACTTTAGTATCATTTAAAACCAAGAGATCCCCTTCTGTTAAATAACTTTCAATCTCAGAAAATCGATCATGAAAATTAATTTCTGAGGTTGTCCGTTTTATAACTAAAAGTTTACTTTCAGAACGTTTTTTGGTAGGATAATAAGCAATGAGGTCTTCAGGGACAGGATAATCGTAATAATCCAATCTATATTCCAAAGGGATTTGGGATAGAGACATTATGAATAAATTTTAGGAATACTTTCAAGTGCTAAGAGGTCTTCAATGGTTTCTCTTCTTCTTATCAGGAAAATTTGATCTCCCTCAACCAAGACTTCAGCTGCTCTGGGACGAGAATTATAATTTGAACTCATAACAAAGCCATAGGCTCCAGCACTCATCACTACTAAATAATCTCCACCTTTAACCTTGGGAATTCTTCTATCCTTTGCTAAAAAATCCCCACTTTCACAGATAGGTCCAACAATGTCTGCTATTATTTCTTCCTCTTCCTTATCTACAAGAGGTATAATTTTATGATAGGCTTGATAAAAAGCTGGTCTTATTAGGTCATTCATCCCGGCATCGACAATTATAAAATTTTTTTCTTTATTAGACTTTGTATAGAGCACCTTTGTAATTAACACTCCAGCATTTCCCACGATCACTCTTCCTGGCTCTAAAAGAAGAGTGATAGGCAATCCTTTAAGTTCCTTCACTATTGCTGGGGAGACCTCTTCAGGTAGCGGCGGTTCCTCAGCATCATAGACAATACCCAAGCCACCACCTAAATCAAGATATTTTATCTCAAACCCCATATCAACTAGTTCTTTCCATAAAGCTTTTAATCGTCTTACCGTTTCTACAAATGGAGATAGGTCTGTTAATTGAGAACCAATATGGGCATCAAGCCCTACTGGCCAAAGATAGGGATTTTCTTTCGCTTTTAAATATAAAGAGAGAACCTCTTCCTCGGGTATACCAAATTTATTTTTTCTAAGCCCGGTAGAAATATAGGGATGAGTTTTTGGGTCTACATTAGGATTTACCCTAATAGCAAAGGGAGCCTTAATTTTTAAAGATTTGGCTATTTCTCCTAAAAGATCTAATTCCTCCGAACTTTCTACATTAAACATTAAAATCCCTGCTCTTAAGGCAAATTCAATTTCTTCGTTTGTTTTCCCTACTCCAGAAAATACAATTTTTTGGGGAGGTATACCTGCTTTAAGAGCCCTTTGTAATTCTCCGCCTGACACTACATCAGCCCCTGCCCCCTCTTTTCTTAAAAGTGCCAACACTGCGAGGTTTGAATTTGCCTTAACAGAATAACAGGTAAGATGATCAATCTCGCTAAAAGCCTGATCAAAAACTCGGTAATGCCTTCTTATCGTTTTTGCAGAATAAACGTAAAGAGGAGTTCCATATTTTTCAATAATTTTCCTTAAGGGAACCTCTTCACAATATAACTCGCCTGCATGATAATTAAAATAGTGCATGGTATGAATTATACTTGATCTCTTTTTAAAAACAAGAACCTATTATTGATCTGGGCTCCCAAAAATTTTATTAGACAATCTTACATACCAAGCAGCAGATTGCA
>JBKBRL010000171.1:0-2665 GCA_046292115.1 Caldimicrobium sp. | reverse complement strand
CACCTTTTTTTATAAATAGCCAAGATAAAAAGTAATAATAAAAAAATTCCATAAGTTAACCAAAGAAAGCCTAAGGAAATCTTTTTGAAATCAAATCTTAACCAAACTAAGAAAAAAAGGATTAAACCAAAAACTTGCCAAAAAAGAGTTTTCCAAAAATAAAGGCCTGTCTCACCCATACACCATTGATTGAGTAAATTAATAATGACAAGCCCCAGAAGAGATAAACAGGCAAAAAGATTTTCTTTTACAAAGGTATTAATGAGCTGAAGCATTTTCTAAAAATTCTTCCGTTAATATTTCTGGTATAATTTCTTCTTGTCTATCAATTTCACCAGGTATATTTATTCTTTTAAGAGGTATTTTATAATAAATTCTATAAAATTCACCTGCTAAAGGAGCTGCTACAGCACCGCCACTCCCGCCATGTTCTACAAATACTGTAGAAACTACTTCTGGGGTTTCTCTTCCTGCAAAACTTACAAACCAAGCATGATGTTCCAAAGCTTTTACTTTTTTAGACAGTGCAACCACTTGAGCAGTCCCCGTTTTCCCCCAAACTACTATACCTGGTACTTTGGCAGCTTTACCGGTTCCAGCTTCCACGACCTCACGCAATCCTGATCTCAACCATTCTAAATGTTCTGAGGCAATCTCGATTTTCTTTTCTATTTGAGGTGTAGCTTTATGGAGAACATGTTTATCCTTTCTTATTTCAAAAACAAGATAAGGTTTCCAAAGTATCCCTCCATTAGCAAAAACCATATATGCCTTTGCCATTTGAATGGGGGTTGTAAGAATATACCCCTGACCAATAGCTATTACTACAGTTTCCCCTTGATGCCAAGGGGCTTTTAAGCTTTTCTTTTTCCATTCTCTATCAGGAACTAAGCCAGAACTTTCCTCTCTAATACCAACTCCTGAAAATTTACCTAAACCTAAGTCCCTCGAAATTTGAGCTAAAAAATCTATATCTAACTTTGCTCCTACCTGATAAAAATATACATCACAAGACACAGCTATAGCTTTAATTAAATTACTTGTCCCATGCCCTCTTTTCTCCCAACATCTAAATATATGATTACCATAGGGAAAGTATCCAGGGCAATAGACACTCCAATTTAAGCCTTTAATTATTCCACTTTTTAATCCCGCTAAAGCTGTAATAAGCTTATATGTTGATCCTGGTGGATAAGCTTGAAGGGCTCTGTTTAATAGAGGTTTTTTGGGATCTTTTATTATTTTTTCCCATTCCTTTTGTTCAAAACCACTAACAAATTTATTTGGATTTACTGAGGGAACACTCACTAAAGCTAAAATCTGTCCATCCTCTGGTGAAAGAGCAACGATAGCACCTCTTTTCTCTTTTAGAAGCTCATAGGCACCAACTTGTAAGTCATGTCTAAGGGTGATTATTAAGTCATAACCAGCTTTGGGTTCCTCTCTCCCTACAACTTTTCCTAATCTACCTTTGGCATCTCTTTCTATTTCAATTCTTCCGTTTACACCTTTTAAATAATCCTCATATTTTCTTTCCAATCCAGTCTTTCCAATAAAATCTTCAGGAGAATAACCTTTTTCCTTTAATTTTTCATATTCCTCTTTTGAGATCCGGGCTACATAACCTAACACATGAAAATAAGCTTCTCCATATGGATAGTATCGTTCCGCTTCAACTTCAACAACTACCCCAGGTAGATAATATTGTCTAACCATAATACGTGCTACTTCATCCCAAGATAAATTTCTTTTTAAAAGAATCCTCCCAAAGTACCTTTTTTTAGCCAAAATAAATCTTTCCTTTAGCTCCCCATAATCTTCTTTTAGAAGATAGGAGATCTTTTTTAATAATTCCTCTTCATCTTGAATGTTTTCTAAATCGATATAAAGCTGAAAAATGGCTCTATTTGTAGCAACAACCACCCCATCCGCAGTAATGATTTCACCCCTCGGCGCTTTAATAACATAGCTTACAATAGAACGGGCCTTGGCTTTTTTATAATAATAGGGATGTTTTATTATCTGTAAATAAAAAATTTTAAGCCATAAAATTACCAAAACTAAAACCAATAAAATCTTTGCCCAAAAAATCCTATTTCTCCAAATTAAACAAAAATCTTCCCTTTCTATCAGTTTTTCCTTCCACCCTAAAAAATTTAACTGCATATCTTTTTTATTTTTCATTCCTCAGAAAACCTTCATTTATTTTATAAAACAACATGGTTATAACTAATATCAAAGAGGCATAAATAAAACTTTTAAAAAGAAAAATAAGCCAAAAATTAAAGGTTAAATAGTGTAGGACACTTCTATATAAAAAAATTAAACACTCTATCACAATCAGAATAATTATAGCAATGCTCCAAAAAAATACTCTTGTAACAAAACTTTCGCTTTTAAAATTTTTTATATAATATTGATACAGCAGGGAAAGAATAACATAATATAGAGAAAATATAAAAAGGGGATAGTATCCCTCGAAGCTTCGTAAAAGACCTAATAAAATAAGGGTAAAAATACTCCATACATTCAAGCTAAAAAGGGGAATAAGGGCTAAAGCTAAACCTGTATATAAATCAAGAAATTTTACACTGAAAGTCTAACTTAAAAAACTTTTTAGAAAAAAAACAACTACGATTAAAGGAAGAATTTTCAAAAGGAAAAT
>JBKBRL010000170.1:0-2665 GCA_046292115.1 Caldimicrobium sp. | reverse complement strand
TTGGTTTAATTCCAAAAGGTACCTTTAATTTTCTTTGGATAGTAGATTTTCCTCTTTTTGAATGGGATGAAGAAGAGAATAGATTGGTATCTAAACACCATCCTTTTACACATCCAAAAGAGGAAGATATACCTTTACTTGAAAGTGATCCTCTTAGAGTTAGGGCTAAAGCTTATGATCTTGTATTAAACGGCATAGAAATAGGTGGTGGAAGTATTCGTATCCACAATAGGGCTTTGCAAGAGAAGATATTTAAACTTCTTAACATAGGAAAAGAAGAAGCTGAGGAAAAATTTGGCTTTCTCTTGACAGCCTTAGATTATGGCGCTCCACCTCATGGCGGGATCGCCCTTGGATTAGATAGGCTTATAATGTTAATGCTTGGTAAAAAAAGCATTAGAGAGGTGATACCTTTTCCTAAAACTCAAAGAGGACAATGTTTACTCACTGGTGCTCCTTCAGATGTAAAGATTGAACAGATTTTAGAATTACATCTTTTACCTGGCTGGGAGAAAAAATAAAGAGAAAAAAATTGGTTAAAATTTTTAATTTCATGTTATATTTATTCTTATAGGAAGTTGGAGGGTAATATGCCTGCAATTGTGGTTGTGGGGACTCAGTGGGGAGACGAAGGAAAAGGAAAAATTGTAGATGTCCTTACTGAAAAGGCACATTACGTCATAAGATTTCAAGGAGGAAATAACGCTGGTCACACCTTGGTGATTAATCAAAAAAAACATATCCTTCATTTAATACCTTCAGGTATCTTTCATCCCCAGACTATTTGTGTTATAGGCAATGGTGTAGTTGTAGATCCAGCAGTACTTATAAATGAGATTGAGAGTTTAAAAGAAGCTGGTGTAGACATTAATCCAAGCAAATTAAAAATTAGTGAAAGAGCTCATGTAATTATGCCCTATCACAAAGCCCTAGATTTAGCAAGAGAAGCTAAAGCCAACAAAAATAAAATTGGAACTACTGGTAGAGGAATTGGTCCCTGTTATGAAGATAAGGTAGGAAGAAGAGGATTTAGATTGATTGATCTAACTCATCCTGAATATTTTAAAGAACGTTTAAAAACAATTTTAAAAGAAAAAAATTTTATTTTACAATACTTTTCAGCAGATCCCCTAAACTTTGAAGAAATCTATGAGTCCTATATTGAATATGGTAAATATCTGAAACCATATCTTACAAATACTTCATCTCTTCTATGGGAAGCTATCAAAAAAAATTTAAATCTTCTTTTTGAAGGGGCACAAGGAACTTTTTTAGACATAGATTATGGTACCTATCCTTATGTTACCTCTTCTAATACCTTAGCTGGAAATGCATGCGTAGGGAGCGGAATTGGGCCCCTATGTATTAATGAAGTGATTGGGATAGTCAAAGCCTATACAACAAGAGTTGGGGAAGGGCCTTTCCCTACAGAATTAAAAGATGAATTAGGGGATTACTTACGAGAAAAGGGAGGAGAATATGGAGCTACCACAGGTCGCCCAAGAAGATGCGGTTGGTTAGACTTGGTAATGGTTAAAACCGCAGTAAGATTAAATGGTATTACTGCTTTAGCCATAACAAAGCTTGATGTTCTTTCAGGATTAGAAAAGATAAGGGTTTGTGTGGCTTATAAGATTGGAAATAAAATAATAGATTCTTTCCCCTCTACGATAGAAGACCTCTTACATGTAGAACCTATTTATGAAGAATTGCCCGGATGGCAGGAAAACATAAATCTGGTGACCTCATTTAATAGTTTACCTAAAAGAGCAAAAGAGTATCTTCAAAAAATTGAGAATTATCTAAATGTACCCATCAAATTAATTAGTACTGGTCCCGAGAGAGAGAATTGTTTAATCCTTCAAAATAACTTTTTCTATTAAAGTGTTCGATAAAGATGAAAGAAAAGGTTTTAATCGCTAATAGAGGAGAAATAGCTCTACGCATAATGGAAGCCTGTGAAGATTTAAAAATTGACTATGTAACCGTTTATACAAAAGAAGATGAAGAATCCTTACATGTGAAACTTTCCAAGAAGAAATATAGAATTTCCGATTATAGGGATATGAATGATCTTTTAGCAGTAGCAGATGAAGAAAAATGCACTGCTATTCATCCAGGATATGGTTTCTTATCTGAAAATTATCGCTTTGCAAGAAGAATAGTTAAAAGAGAAAGGCCACTCATCTGGATTGGCCCTTCCTGGGAAGCTATAAGAGATTTAGGAAATAAACTTTATATGAAGAAAGAAGCCCATAAATTAGGGATCCCGGTTATTCCTGGAACTGTAGATCCCATTTATAATGAGATAGAAGCTGAAATAAAAGCAGTGGAACTTTTGGAAGAGGCTTCTGCAGAAGGGTTTGAAAATGTGTCCTTTTTAGTAAAAGCAGTTGCTGGTGGTGGCGGAATGGGTATTGAGGAAGTTAAAAATTTAGAAGAAATTCGTCCTGTCTTCAGAAGATTAAGAGCCTACGCTAAAAGACTCTTTGGAGAAGAGGGTATTATCATTGAGGTGAAAATTCCTATTTTTCAACATTTAGAAGTGCAAATTTTAGGGAGCAAAAAAGGTGAATATGTGCATTTTGGAACAAGAAATTGTACTATTCAAAGCCCCTTTAAACAAAAAAGAATTGAAATAGCGCCGGGCTTTTGTGATAAACTT
>JBKBRL010000169.1:0-2727 GCA_046292115.1 Caldimicrobium sp. | reverse complement strand
GCGGTTTCATTAGGATGGAGAGAGGCTGTAGTTGTGGGTATAGCTGTCCCTGTAACCTTATCCATTGCGCTTTTCTTAAGTATGCTCTACGGGTTTACCTTAAATCGTGTAACCCTTTTTGCCTTGATTTTTTGTATCGGTATTTTAGTAGATGATCCTATTGTGGATGTAGAGAATATTAATCGTTGGTTTAAAGGACATATAGCTTCTAATCCCCGGTTAGCTATAATAGGGGCAATTAATGAAGTTAGAGCACCTGTTATTTTAGCCACTTTTACAGTAATAGCAGCACTTATGCCTATGGCTTTTGTCACCGGACTTATGGGCCCTTATATGAGGCCCATACCTATAAATGCCTCGATAGCTATGCTTTTTTCTCTTCTTGTGGCTTTAACGATTACACCTTGGGCAGCATATAGAATTTTAAAAAAGCCCACTCCCTATAATATGGCGGAGCAAAATAGAAATATCGAAGAAGAGGACCTTATTAGTGAGCTAAGTAAGCTTAAAAAAAGCGAAATAGAAGAAGAAGTTCTCCATCTTCAAAAAAGCAAATTTTATCAAATCTTTGCTAAAGCTATGCTCCCTTTTTTAGTTTCTGCACGCAATAGATATTTGCTTTATGGTCTTACCATTCTTATGCTTTTAGCCAGTTTTAGCCTTTTTTATTTTAAAGTGGTTTTGGTTAAAATGCTTCCCTATGATAATAAAAGTGAAGTACAAATAGTTCTTGATATGCCAGAGGGGACTCCCTTAGAAAAAACTTTAGAAGTTGCTAAGGCCATTGGAGAACAAATTAAAAGGGAGAGAATTGTTACAGATTACCAAATTTATGTTGGTACCAGTGCCCCTTATAATTTTAATGGATTAGTTAGACATTATTATCTTAGGGAAGAACCTAATCAAGCTATGATTCAAGTAAATTTAGTAGGAAAGCACGATAGAAAGGAGAGTTCTCATGATTTTGCTAAGAGAATTAGGCCCAAGGTAGAAAAGATAGCTAAAAGTTATGGAGCTAAATATATAGCTGTGGTTGAGGTACCGCCAGGACCTCCTGTTTTATCCTCCATTGTAGCAGAAGTATATGCTCCTGATCTTAAAACTCAAGAAATCTTTGCCAGAAAGGTATTAGATATTTTCAAAAATTCTACTTTAATAACTGATGAAGGTATATATTTAGAAGATCCCCAGCCGAGGATAAGAATAAGAGCCATAGAGGATAAACTAAAATTAGCAGGCTTACACAAAGAGGAGTTAGTTGAAATCATTAAGGTGCTATTCAATGGAATGATAGTTGGAACTTTTCAAAGTACAGATACTGAACATGTGCCGCTTATTGTAAAGCTGGATGAAAAATATAGAACTTTAGAGACATTAAGAAGATTAAAGATAGTACAAAGGGAGGGAAGGCTAATACCTCTCTCGGAAATTGCAGATATTAAGGAGGATATTTTACCTAAAAGTATTTATCATAAAAATCTAAGAAGGGTTATATATGTGATAGGAGATACAGGTGGTAGATTAGAAGCCCCTGTTTATGGAATTTTTGATGTTAGAGAGAAAATAAAGAAGATTCCTAATCCCTTTGGTGAAGTAAAAGAGTTTTGGCTCAAGCATCCTGTCATTGAAGAAGGTATAGCTGTTAAATGGGATGGAGAGATGCATATAACCTTAGAAGTATTTAGAGATTTAGGTTTGGCCTTTATTGGAGCGATTTTTGTTATGTATGTTTTAATTTTAGTTTGGTTTAAGGATTGGAGAATCCCAGGAGTTATTATGGCTCCCATACCTCTTACTCTTTTAGGAATAATTCCTGGACATTTAATAATGAATGCCTTTTTTACTGCTACTTCTATGATTGGCTTTATAGCCCTATCTGGAATAATTGTTAGGAATTCTATATTAGTTGTGGATTTTGCGGAAAAGCGGGTGAAAAGTGGAATTTATTTACCTTTAGCTGTGGTGGAATCTGCTGTAGTGAGAGCTCGTCCTATAATGCTAACAGCAACAGGCATTATCGTTGGAGCCTTTGTGATCCTATTTGATCCAATCTTTAATGGGTTAGCAATTTCGCTTATCTTTGGAACCATTGGTTCTACTCTTTTTTCTATTTTTCTTATACCTATCCTCTACTATGGTCATAAGTTAAAACAAGAAAAAATTATTTACAAAGAAGAAGAAATTAAAAAGGAAATTTTTAAAATGGACACCTAACTTTATCTAAACTTATGTTTTTAGGAAAACTTTTCTGGATTTCCATACTCTATTTTTTTTCTGGAGTTCCCTTTGGATTTTTTTATACCTTTATTCCAGTTTTTTTGCGCAGCCAAGGTGTAGATTTAGTTCAAATTGGACTTATATCTGGAGCAGGAATTTTTTGGAGTTTAAAACCTTTATGGGCACCTTTGGTTGACCGCTATTCCTATAAAATTTTTTGGATCAGCTTTTCTCTTTTAGGAATGGGAATATCTATCCTTTGCCTTTCCTTTCTTTCCCATGAGGTCAAAGCTTTCTGGTATATCCTTTTCTTATTGCCTTTTTTTTCAGCTCTATATGATACAGCTTTAGATGGTTTTATTATTGAATACATTCCTAAAGACGAGTTAGGAAAAGCAAATGGCTGGCGCATTTCAGCCTACAGAGTGGCCCTTGTTTTTTCTGGGGGATTGCTCGTTACACTTTTAGATTACTTTTCCTATAAAAGTTTGTTTTTTCCTTTGGGCCTTT
>JBKBRL010000168.1:0-2766 GCA_046292115.1 Caldimicrobium sp. | reverse complement strand
GCAGGTTTGATAGAAATTATAGAACCAAAGGCAATAACTTTTTTATGGGTTACTAAAAAGAGGAGACAAGTTTTTTAATTTTCCGATCTCATGAACTAATCCATCAGGCTTTGCTAATATTTTTTCTAATTGGAGAAGATTTATTTGGTAGGTCATACCTTTTGAAGCTGTTAATTTATCAAGTTTATTAAGTAGATAGAGAAAGGGATTAGAGATTAAGTTTTCAGCATCAGGGAAGGCCTGTAAATAGATTTTATCGTCAATTATGGCAATTTTGAAAGGTTCATAAAATATATAAACTGGGATATCCAAAGGAACAGATTTCCAAAGTTTTTTAATATCTTCAGGATAGAGCCTAAAGCATCCATGAGTAGTTCTTCTTCCTATGCTTTCTGGTTTGTTTGTGCCGTGAATGGCATATAAGCCTCTGTCTAAATAGAGGGCGTATTCTCCCAATGGATTATCAGGCCCGGGAGGTACAACTTTTGGTAGGGTTGGATCTTCTGCTCGAATGGAAGGTGGTGGATACCAAAAGGGTTTTTTTTGTTTGCGTTTAATAATATATTTTCCAAGTGGAGGGAGTTTACCCTCGTCTCCTATGCCTATTGGGTAAACTTTAAAGCTATTATTTCGAAAGTAATAAAGGCGCATCTCTGGTAAATTAATAAGTATATATTCTTTATCTTTTAGAAGAAATTCTTCAGGAATTAAGATTTGATAGGGAAGTATTATTTCTTTTCCTGGGGGAGGGATCCAAGGGTCAACCTCAGGGTTAGCAAGTACTAAATGGGTATACCCTATATTAAATTTAACAGCAAGCTCCACTAAGGTTTCCTCATCTTTTATTTGATAAGATTGGTTTTCGAAGTAAATGAATTTATTAGGCTCAAGAGGTATAAAAGCCAATCCTTGAGAGAAAGTAAAAATAAGATAGAATATGGAGAAAAAGAAAAGGGAAGAAATTTTATGCGCTTTCATAGCATTCTTGAAAGGATAGGAAACACTCCTATTGTTAAACTAAATAAAATAAAAGTCAAGGGGTCTGTAGAAATTTGGGGTAAACTTGAGGGACAAAATCCTGGAGGTTCAGTGAAAGATAGAATAGCTTTGGCTATGATAGAAGAGGCAGAACGACAAGGTCTTCTTACACCAGATAAAATAGTGATTGAGGCCTCAAGTGGTAATACAGGAATAGGTTTAGCTATGGTCTGTGCTGCTAAGGGATATCGTTGTGTCATTGCAATGCCTGAATCAGCCTCAATTGAAAGGCGTAAAATTATGCAAGCCTATGGAGCTGACATTATTCTTACACCTGCCGCGAAAGGTACAGATGGAGCCATAGAATTTGTTTATGATTTAGTAAGGGCTGAGCCAGAAAAATATTATTGTCCTGATCAATTTAATAATCCTGCTAATTGGCAAATGCATTATAGAACAACAGGCCCAGAAATATGGAGTCAAACGGAGGGGAAAGTAAGTTTTGTGGTAAGTGCTCTTGGTACAACGGGCACTGCCATGGGACTGGCTAAATTTGCTATGGATAAGAAATTACCATTCAAAGTGGTTGGAGTAGAGCCATATCCGGGACATAAGATACAAGGACTTAAGAATATGAAAGAATCTTTTCCTCCAGGAATTTTTGATAAAAAATTGCTTTACAAGATAATCAATGTAGGCGATGAAGAAGCCTATGAAATGGCAAGATGGCTTGCCAAGAAAGAAGGAATCTTTGTAGGGATGAGTTCAGGTGCAGCTTTAGCTGGAGCTTTAAAGCTTGCTCGTGAAATTCAGGAAGGGCTTATAGTAGTTATTTTTCCAGATAATGGAGAAAGGTATCTTTCCACACCACTCTGGACCGTTGAAATAAAAGAAGTAGAAAGGGATCTTATTATTTTTAATACTCTTTCTCAAAAAAAAGAGCCCTTTGTGCCCAAGGAACCTCCTTTAATAAAAATTTATACCTGTGGTCCTACCTTAAATTATCGTCCCCACATAGGACTTTATAGGAGATTGCTCACAGTAGATATCTTAAAAAGATATCTCTCTTTAAAGGGCTATAAAATCTTTCATGTTGTAAATCTAACCGATTATGATGATAAAACTATTAAAAGGGCTTTAGAAGATGGGAGACCATTAAATGAAATAACGAAAGAGGTAGAGGAAGCTTTTTATGAAGATCTTAATTTTCTGAAGATACAGAAAGCTCAAGTTTATCCAAAAGTAAGTGAATCTTTGAAGGATATGGTGGAGATGGCTTTTAAACTTTATAATCAGCACAAAGCTTATGAAAAATATTCAGCGCTATATTTTGATATTTCTCGGTTTCCTGATTATGGTAAACTCTCTAAAGTCGATTTAAAAACTCTTAAGCCAGGTGCTACAATAGACCTTGAGGAATATGAAAAAGAAGAGCCCTTTGATTTTGCCTTGCTAAAGAGAGTGCATATTTTAGAAATGAAGGCAGGCTATTTTCTTGAAACATCCATTGGAAGAATAAGACCTACTTGGCACATTCATTGTGCCTGTATTGCCTTAAAATATCTTGGGGAAACTTTTGATTTCTTTACAAGCGGCAAGGATCTTATATTTCCCCATCATGAAAATACCCGTGCCGTAGCCAAAGCACTAACAGGAAAAGAACTGGCGAATTATTGGATGCATACAGAGATATCACTGATAGATGGAAAGAAACTTTCTGCAGAAAATCGTATAACCATTCCTGAAATAAAAGAACGAGGTTATGAAGGAAGGGTTTTAAGATTTTAT
>JBKBRL010000167.1:0-2779 GCA_046292115.1 Caldimicrobium sp. | reverse complement strand
AATCGCAAGGACCAATGCCATAGGGTCCGCTAATCCTACATCTTCTGCTGCGCAAACAATAATCCTTCTTGCTATATATTTGGGGTCTTCTCCAGACTTTAGCATCCGCACTAACCAATAAATGGTTGCATCGGGATCACTTCCTCTCATACTTTTATGAAAAGCCGATATTAAATTAAAATGCTCTTCCCCTGCTTTATCATAATGCAATGGTTTAAAAAGGAGTGCCTTTGAAAGATGCTCTAATTTTACCTCTTTTACACCTTCTGCCACTAAACCTTCAATAAGGATTTCAAGGGTATTTAAAGCCCACCTAACATCACCATAGGAAGCCTTAGCTATTGTTTCTAAAACTTCTTCGTCAATGTTAATTTCATATTTTCCCAAACCTTTATCTTTATCTTTTAAAGCTTTTTTTAATATATGTAAAATATCATTTTCAATTAACGAAAAAAGCTGTAAAACTTTTACTCTTGATAGAAGAGGAGGAATGATTTCAAAAGATGGATTTTCAGTTGTAGCACCAAATAAAATAATATCTTCTCTTTCTAAATAGGGGAGGAGAAAGGATTGTTGGGCTTTATTAAAGCGATGGATTTCGTCAATAAAGAGTATGGTTATTTTCCCCAATTTTTTTAATTTTTCAGCTTCTTTGATGATTTCTTTTATATCTTTCAAGCTTGTATCAACAGCGCTAAGAGATATGAAATGGGCTTTAAAATAATTTCCCAAGAGTTGAGCTAAGGTTGTTTTACCTGATCCAGGTGGTCCCCAAAAAATAAGAGAAATTGGTTTTCTTCTTTTAAGGATCAAGTCAAGCAAACTTCCCTTAGTAAAAAGGTGAGACTGTCCTTGAAATTCCTCTAAGGAGCGAGGTCTAAATCTCTCTGCTAATGAGCTCATTTAATTTTAATTATAACCTCTTTGTAAAAAGTCAATGCCTCCTTGCAGACAATTTAAATTACAGCTATTTTGAAATACTCTCCATATAGTTTTTTAATTTCTCAAGAGATCTCTTTGAAAGAAGCAAATATTTATCTCTTTTTGAGCACTTAGAAGTGTCAAGGGGTGGGAAAAGGCCCCAATTTACATTCATTGGCTGAAAATATTTAGGATTGGCGCTCTGCAAATAATGAATTAAAGCACCTATTGCTGTCTCTTTGGGTGGAACAATAAGCTCCTTACCTCTGATAAAACGTTCAGCGTTTACAGCAGCTACAAAACCCATAGCAGTTGACTCTACATAACCTTCAACACCGGTAATTTGTCCTGCAAGAAAGATATTAGGATAATTTTTTAACTGTAAATAGGAAGTTAGAACTAAAGGAGCATTTACAAAGGTGTTTCTATGTATAGAACCTAAACGGGCAAATTCAGCCCGTTCAAGCCCAGGTATCAGACGGAAAACTCTTTCTTGCTCGTGGTATTTAAGCTTTGTCTGAAAACCTACCATGTTATATAGTGTTTTTTCTTTATTTTCAGGTCGTAGTTGTACTACTGCATAGGGCTCTTTTCCCGTTCTTGGATCAATAAGACCTGTTGGTTTCATTGGACCATATCGTAAAGTTTCTTTTCCTCTTTCTGCCATAACCTCTATGGGCAAACATCCTTCAAAATATTTAGGATCTTCAAAGGATTTCAAGGGTACCTTTTCAGCTTTAAGTAACTCCTCTACAAAGAGTTCATATTCCTCCTTACTCATAGGACAATTTACATACACTCCTTCTTCACCATTAGCCATACCTCTGTCTTCAATAAACACTTTATCCCAATTTATTGAATGGGCATATACAATTGGTGAAATGGCATCATAAAAATGTAAAAAAGGGGCATTAATTAAATGAGATAACTCCTGAGCTAAAGATTCACTTGTAAGAGGTCCAGTTGCAATAATTACTACCTTATCCATGGGGATCTTAGTTACTTCTTTTCGCTCCACTTTAATTAAAGGATTTTCTAAGATTTTTTGAGTGATATACTTGGCAAAACAGTTTCTATCAACAACTAAAGCTTTCCCACCAGGTATTTGACAATGTAAAGCCGCTTCCATAATAAGAGATCCAAGTAGTTTTAGCTCCTCTTTCAAAAGCCCAACAGCCTTAGTGAGCTCTGCAGAGCGAAGAGAATTAGAACAAACTAACTCTCCAAAAAAATCAGTCTTGTGAGCTGGAGTGAATTTATAAGGGCGCATTTCATAAAGATGAACTGAAATACCCCTTTTAGCAAGTTGATAAGCAGCTTCTGAACCAGCTAAGCCTGCACCTATGATTACTACTTCTGACATAAAAATAAGCGGGCGACGGGATTCGAACCCGCGGCCTGAAGCTTGGGAAGCTTCCGCTCTACCCCTGAGCTACGCCCGCAGGATAGTCGTTATTTATCTTTCAAATATTATAAAACACTTTTTAAAACCATCAAGATTATATTTTAGATAATCACAATTTATTTTAAAGTTTTAAAAGTTCTAATTTTGGTAAGACCCTGCAATATACCCCTTGATTACAGGGATTAAGACATCTTTGTCCACTTCTAACCAGACAAGATCACCTTCAATCTTAATAATTCTCCCTACAACTCCTCCCGTGGTAAATACCTTCTGCCCAGGTTTTAGCTCTGAAAGAAACTTCTGATGTTCCTTTAATCTTTTTTGTTGGGGTCTGATGAGTAGAAAATAGAAAATTAGAAAGATTAAAATTAAAGGCAAAAGAGTTACAATCAACCCCATTAAACCGCCTTGCCCACCTTGACCTTGCGGAGGTGGCGCCATAGCAAATGCCTG
>JBKBRL010000166.1:0-2802 GCA_046292115.1 Caldimicrobium sp. | reverse complement strand
AAAAATTATTGAAGAAGCTCCTTCTCCAAGTATTGATGAAACTCTAAGGCAAGAGATTTGCTTTACTGCAGTGAGATTAGCCCGTGAACTTGGTTATTACTCAGCTGGGACAGTAGAATTTCTCTTAGACCCAAAAACAAAAAAATATTACTTTTTAGAGGTAAATACACGCCTTCAAGTGGAACATGGAGTAACAGAGTTAATTACTGGTTTAGACATTGTAAGCCTTATGTTTGATATTGCCCAAGGTAAAAAACTTCCCTTTAAACAAGAAGATATTTATCCCAACAGGCATGCTATAGAGGTACGGATTAATGCAGAGGATCCCAAAACTTTTAATCCTTCCTTTGGGACTATTTACCGCTTAGAAATTCCTCAAGGCCCAGGAATACGAGTAGCTTCTGGAGTTTATGAGGGAGCTGAAGTACCTCCTTACTACGATTCTCTGCTTATGCTTATAATGACAGCTGGGGCTGATAGAACTGAAGCCTTAAGAGTGATGGATAGAGCGCTAAGCAGAGGTTTAAAAGTAGAGGGAGTTAAAACCATAGCTCCTCTTCTTTTAAGTATTATAAGGCATCCCCATTTTATTTCTGGCAATTTTTCTACCCGTTTTATTGAAGAACATTTTCAGGAACTTATTTCCACTTTCAGAGAGAAAACCCCTGATGACGAAGTCCTTAAAATAGCCCAATATATAGCCGAGATTTCAGCCCTTGGACCTCAGCCTTGGATGTAAGGCTTTATAATAGAGTTTTTATTTAATATAAGGAGGCCTTTATGGATTACATATTTGTAAAACCTGGGATGAAACCAAAAGAAATTGTTAAAAAGGTAAGGGAGCTACCAGGAGTAGCTTTTGTTTCAGTTGGCATGAGAGATGCTGGTCAGTCAGATTATAAAAATCGTTTACGCATTTATGACCTAAAAACATTAGCTCCCTTTTATAATGAAATGGGGCTCTTTGCAGCAGAATGCCACGGAGGTGCAAGATGGCATGTAGGTCTTATGAATAGAAGAGAGAGCCCCTTTGAAGAGATCGCTATTCTTCGAGAACTTATGCCCAATGTACTCCTACAAACTCTTATTCGTGAAACTAATATGTGGGGATACCGCCCCTACCCTAAAAATATTATTGAGTATGTAGTAGAAAGAGTAGATATTGATGTGTGGAGATGTTTTTCCTTCTTAAATGATGTTAGAAATATGAAACTGGTGGCAGAGGTTGTAATGAAAAGAGAAAAGCTCTTTGAACCTGCTATCTCATACACAGTAGCACCCTGGTTCGATACCAAATATTACCTAAAGGTAGTAGATGATATTGTAGCTCTCTGTGGCGGAGTGGATGAAATTGTCCTTTGCATAAAGGATATGGCAGGTGTGGGAACAGTAAAAAGCGTCTCAGAATTAATTGATGCCATTAAACAAAAATACCCAGACTTAGTAATCAATTATCACCGTCACATTACAGATGGGCTGGCTATACCAGTATTAGTTGCTGCAGCAAAGGCTGGTGCAAAAATCCTTGATGTACAAGAGGATACCCTTTGTAGGTTCTACGGACATTCTCCTATTTTAGCAGTAGAGGCTATCCTCCGAGAAGAGGGAATTCCTGTTAATCTCAATAGAAAAATGGCAGAACTTGCTGTAGAAAAAGTAAGGGAATGGATAAGAGAATACGAATGGGCAGAGTCTCCTTTTAAAGGCTTTGACCATATGGTGACAAGACATAAAATGCCAGGTGGAGCTTTTCCCAGCTCCTTTGAACAAGCAGAAAAAGGAGGCTTTCTACATCTAATGCCTGCTATCCTTCAAGTTATGAGTTATTATAATCAAATTGTTAAATACTTTGATGTTACCCCTGGCTCCCAAATTACCTGGACCACCTGCTCAGGAATTGTAAATAAATATTATAAAGAATTCGGCGAGGCAGGTGTGCAAAGGGTTATCAATCTTTTAAAAAAGTTTGTAGAGGAAAAAAATCAAGACTTTTCAGCTATGGAAGAAGAGGAACAACAGGAACTTTTAAAACTTTTCAGGCAAGCCCCTGGTGATTTTAAAAATCTTATCTTAGGGCATTATGGAAAATTACCTGTGGGATGGCCAGATGAATGGGTTTACAAATCAGCTTTTGGTGAGAGTTGGGAAGAGAAATTAAAAGAAAGAAAAGAAACTTCAGCTCTCGAAAATATCCCTGATGAAGACTTAGAAGCTTTAAAAAAACAATTAGAAGAAGAATTAGGAAGGCCTCCCACGGAAGAGGAATTTATCCTTTATCTTATGCATCCAAAGGACGCTGTGGAGTTTATTAAGTTCAGAGAGAAATATGGTTTAGCTCCATTAGTTTTACCGACAAGAGTTTGGAGACAGGGGCTTTCCAATCCCGGAGATAAAGTTGAATTTGAGTTTGAGGGTAAACCATATTGTATTGAGCTTGTCTCCGTTGGAAATGAAAATAATGGTGTCATTCATGTAGTTTTAAAGGTAAATAATAAAACCAGAGTTTTTGAAGTTTATACTCCCAGAGCAAAGAAAACTGAAGTTAGAAAAGCTACCAAGCCTACAGAAATTGGAGCGCCCATAAGTGGTACTGTTTGGAGAATAGGTAATCCAAAGAGGGGCACCTTGAAACCTGATGATATCGTTCATAAAGGTGAAGAAATTGCCAACATAGAATCTATGAAAATGGAAAACCCCATCCTTGCCCCCTATGATGCCCAAATCTTAGAAATTTGTGTAAAGGTTAATCAAATGGTAGAGGAAGGACAACTTCTATTTGTGTTAAAGCCTATTAATGAAGCC
>JBKBRL010000165.1:0-2823 GCA_046292115.1 Caldimicrobium sp. | reverse complement strand
ACCTGTTTCTTTTAACCCCATCTCTTTTACTAACTTTAAATCTTCTTTTTTAGCTCTGATCCAACCAGTTATTTCTGGATATTTATAACCAAGTGATAAACATCTCTCTAAGGCCTCCCTATCTTTTGAAGTGTAAAGAAAAAATTCCGTCTTTCTAATTATTCCATTTGGCCCGCTTAAACGATGTAAAAATTTGTAAAGGGTTTCTATTTGTTCTGGTGTATATGGAGTTCTTGCCTGTTGACCATCTCTAAAGGTTGTATCAGTAATATAAAAATTGGAAGCTGGTTTTGGTGGGATATATTTACCATCAAAAAAGATTTTTGGTGGTTCTGAATAGGGAAATAAATCCTTGTATAGCTCAGGGTCTTTTCTATCAATAAGAGGATACCTATCGCAATTTGGCCTCCATTTTAACACTGGATCCCTCCTTTGACAAAGTTTAATTAAAATCTAAAACTTTTTAAGAAAAAAGTCAAGAAATATGAATTTTTCTATAAATCTCTTTAAATAGAGTCCCTGATTTTAATTTTAAAATTTGATATTATAATAATGTTAAAAACGGAATTTGTCAATTTATTTTGCAAGGAGAAATATCATGAAACAAAAGGAAAAGGAGTTAACAGTAGTGGATGTAATGAATAGAACTCTTTTTACCATACCATATACTGCAACTTTTGAAGAGGTTTTAGATACCATTTTAGAGAATCGTATCTCTGCGGTTATTGTAGTAGCAGAAAATAGTGAATTTATGGGAATTATAAGTAAAACAGATATATTATTAGCTTTAAAAAAGTATAGAGAAGGGATCTTTGAAATGAGGGCAGAAGATTTGCTTAATCCAAAGCCTTATACAATTGAAGGAAATGATACTTTAGAAGAAGCTGCAAGAAAAATGGTAGCTAATAGGATTCATAGATTACTTGTGATAAGTCCTTCAGCCATTGGAAAATTTATGCCTGTTGGAATTATAACAGCGACAGATGTATTAAAGAAGATAGCTTTTTAAAGTGATAACTTTATATTGCCCCTCTTGACAGTTTTTAAAAAAAGTAGTATATAAAGGGCTTGTCAACTTTAGTTATTTAAAAAAAAAGAGAGGTTAAAGGAGATGCCAACGATAAACCAGTTAGTACGATATGGAAGAAAGAAGAAAGAAAAGAGGTCAAAAGCCCCTGCTTTGCAGGGTAACCCTCAAAAGAGAGGAGTATGTGTTAGGGTGTATACAGTAACACCTAAAAAACCTAATTCTGCCTTAAGAAAAGTGGCAAGGGTAAGGCTTACCAATGGTATTGAAGTGACAGCTTATATTCCTGGTATAGGACATAATTTACAAGAGCATTCAGTGGTGTTAGTAAGGGGTGGCCGTGTAAGAGATTTACCTGGAGTTAGATATAAAATTATAAGAGGAGCACTTGACGCGGCTGGTGTGCAGAATAGAAAGAAATCTCGTTCTAAGTATGGTACACCAAGGCCAAAAACAACAAAGTAAGTGAGGGATAAAGATGCCACGAAAGGGACCTGTACCTAAAAGAGAAATACCTCCTGACCCAAAGTTTGGAAGTGTATTAGTAGCAAAATTTATTAATAACTTAATGAAAAATGGTAAAAAAAGCAAGGCATACAGTATATTTTATACGGCCTTAAACGTTTTAAAAGAGAAGTCAGGAGGTGAAGATCCTTTAAAGATTTTTGAAAAAGCAGTGGAGAATGTAAAACCATTAATTGAAACCAGGTCCAGAAGAATAGGTGGAGCGAATTATCAAGTGCCTGTGGAAGTAAGACCGGAAAGACAAGTATCATTGGCTATAAAATGGATTATTAATGCTGCTCGGGCACGCAATGAAAAGACTATGGTAGAAAGATTGGCTAATGAACTATGGGATGCCTATAATGAGAGAGGTGCTGCTATAAAGAAAAAAGAAGATACCCATCGTATGGCAGAATCTAATAGAGTATTTGCTCATTTTCGTTGGTAGTGTTTAAATTTTCATTTAATTTTTTTAATGTATTGCCATAAAGAAGGAAGATAATTTTTTTTAAAAAAATTAGTAATGGGTGGAGGATATGACACCAGAAGAACTGAAAATTTTGAAGACCACAAGAAATATTGGTATAGTTGCCCACATTGATGCTGGAAAAACTACAACTACAGAGAGAATTCTTTATTATACTGGTAAAACTTATAAAATCGGCGAAGTCCACGAAGGAACTGCAGTAATGGATTTTATGGTGCAAGAACAGGAAAGGGGTATTACTATTACTTCTGCGTGTACTACAACTTTTTGGAGAAATCATAGGATTAATATAATTGATACACCGGGACATGTAGATTTTACCATTGAAGTTGAGAGGAGTTTGAGAGTATTAGATGGTGCTGTGGTAATTTTTTGTGCTGTAGGAGGAGTTGAGCCGCAATCAGAAACAGTGTGGAGACAGGCTGATAAATATCGTGTTCCAAGAATTACCTTTGTGAATAAGATGGATAGAGTAGGAGCAAATTTCTTCAGGGTTTTAGAAGAAATGAAAACTCGTTTAGGAACAAATCCTTTGCCTGTCCAAATACCATATGGCGTGGAAGATTCTTTTGTAGGAGTGATAGATTTAATTGATATGAAAGCCATTGTTTGGGAAGAAGAAACTCTTGGTGCTAAATATCATTATGAAGAGATTCCCGCTCATCTCAAGGATCAAGCAGAAGAATATAGAATGCTTATGCTTGAAAAGTTAGCTGATGTAAACGATGTAATTATGGAAAAGTATTTAGAAGGGCAGGAGATAACTTCTGAAGAAATAAAACAAGCTATCAGGGAGGCAACATGC
>JBKBRL010000164.1:0-2855 GCA_046292115.1 Caldimicrobium sp. | reverse complement strand
TCAAAACCCAGCTTGCAATGCCGAAATTCCTTTGAGAATACAATTCTGGCTTGCCAAAAAAGAAAATAAAAAAGTAGCATTAAAACCCTATGTAAAAGATGGCAAGGTTGAATTTGAAATAGTTGGACAAGACAAACCCTTTCCTGCAGGTTTTGACCCTGAAAAAGGGACTATCTCAAGAGCAATTGCCCATTGCTTAGTTTGTGGTTCAACAGTTGATGATAACACAATAAGAGAACTATTCCAGAAGGGAAAAGCAAGCCAAAGAATGATTGCAGTTGTCTTGCATCATCCAAAAAGAATAGGGAAAACTTATAGATTAGCAACAGAAAAGGATTTAGAGGTTTTCAGGGAAGCAGAAAAATATCTTGAAAAGAAAAGGCAGGAACTCATGGATAAATGGGGAATTGACCCTGTACCAGATGAAGAAATAAATTATCTTAAAGATGTAACGGATGAATTGTATAGCACTCGATGCCTGAAGTATGGTGTTAAAAAATGGGGCGACCTTTTCAACTCCCGGCAGAAACTGGCACTGATTACATTTACCGAAAAAGTTCGGCTGGCTTATGAAAAGATGCTTGAGGAAGGATATGACGAGGAGTATGCGAAGGCAGTGGTGAGTTATTTGGCGATTATTTTCAATCGTTTGGCTGATAAGAATGCTAACCTTGTAGTTTATAATGTTGTTGGTGAAAAAATAGAACATGTTTTCGGTCGTCAAGCACTGCCAATGGTCTGGGACTATATCGAAGTTAATCCCTTTACTGATGTGGGATGGCCTAATATGCAAGAATGGGTAGAGTTGATAATTTCCCACATCTCCCAAATTCCCTCTGTAGAAAACCATGTACCACAATTCACCCAATCCTCCACCACCTTTCCTGTTAAAGAATCAGCGGAGGAGGAAAGAAAAACTCTCAATATCCCTCAGGTTATTCAGGCATCCGCAGTATCATTACCATATCCAGACAACTACTTTGATGCAGTATTTACCGATCCACCTTATTATGACAATATTAACTATGCTGAACTTTCTGATTTCTTTTATGTCTGGTTAAAAAGAAGCATTGGAGATCTCTATCCTGATTTATTTTCAACTCCCCTTGTTCCAAAATCTAAAGAGATTGTGGCTAATCCAATAAGACAAGGGGGTTTAGCTAAAGCAAAAGAGTTTTTTGAGCAAAATCTTAAGAAAGCATTTCAGGAGATTTATCGTGTCCTAAAACCTAATGGTATTGCAGTTATAGTTTATACTCATAAATCAACATCTGGCTGGGAAACAGTAATTAATAGTCTATTAGATTCCAATTTAGTTATAACAGCATCTTGGCCAATTGATACTGAAAGGAAAGCAAGACTAAATGCAAGAGAAACAGCATCGTTGGCATCCTCAATCTACCTTGTTGCACGCAAGATGGAAAGAATTGAAATTGGCTGGTTTAATGAAGTAAAAGAAGAGATAAAAAAGCATATTTATAAAAAGCTTGAACGTCTATGGAAGGAAGGTATTTCTGGTGCAGATTACTTTATCTCCGCAATCGGTTCCTCAATTGAAATATTTGGTAAATACTCAAAGGTTATGGACTATGAAGGAAACATAATAAGGGCTGATAAACTGCTTGAATTTGTAAGAGAAATCGTAACTGACTATGCTGTTCGGCAGATTTTACAAAATGGAATTGCTGGGGAACTTTCTCCACTTACAAGATTTTATCTTCTTTGGAGATGGACATATCAGGAGGCAAAGGTTCATTTTGATGATGCAAGAAAACTTGCCCAAAGTGTAGGCATTGACATATCAAAAGAGTGGAATAAAGGATTTATAGTAAAAGAGAAAGAGTTCATAAGGGTGTTAGGACCGCATGAGAGGGAGCTTAAAGAACTTGAAGACCCAGAGGAGCTTATAGATGTTTTACACAAAGTACTTCTTTTATGGAAAGAAGGAAAGAGAGAGGATATGAAAAAGGTTCTTCAAGAATCTGGTTTTGGTGGCAAGGATGCTTTTTACAGAATAGCACAGGCAATATCTGAAACATTACCTATTGAAAGCAAAGAAAAGAAACTACTTGATGGTTTTCTTGCAGGAAAGGAAAGGATATTAAGCGAGATAAGGGAGCAAAGGAGGTTATTTTAATAGGAGGTAGAAAGATGAAACCCTTTTCAACTATAGCAATACCCCACAAAGACATACTTGAAGGTGAGCTTACAATTGATATTTTTGCTGCGGACCTGTGGGAAGTATTCAAAGGAAGAGCACCAGAGGAATATCAAGACCCTGCCATATTCTTTAGTAAAACATATATTACCGCAGGATTACAGAATCTTTTAAGCATAGCAGAGAAAAGGCTTAAAGGTGAAGGTGGAGACCCAATTATTCAGGTTCAAACTCCTTTTGGTGGAGGAAAAACACATTCTTTAATAGCCCTTTATCACAAAGCAAAAGAATGGGGTGCAAATGTTGTAGTTTTCTGTGGTGATAAATTTCCAGCGGGCGAAAAGGAACCTACCCTGTGGGAAGAGATAGAAAGACAACTTGAAGGGGAGATAAGCACTCTAAAAGGTATGGTATCACCAGGTGGTGAGAAATTAAGAAATCTTCTCCAAAAGCATCAACCTCTTTTAATCTTGTTAGATGAGATTCACGAGTATGTAGCAACTAAAGCACTTGGAGTAAAAGTTGGGGATTCAAACCTTGCATCTCAAACTATTGCCTTTCTTCAAGAACTCACTGGTGTTGTAAGAACCTTAGATAAGACTATCTTATTCGTATCACTTCCTTCAAGTAATCCTTACAAAGATGAAAAGTCAGAAGAACTCTTGCAAGCTCTCCAAAATATTTTAGGTAGATTGGA